>JAICVT010000111.1 GCA_025935235.1 Ktedonobacterales bacterium
GTTGTTCGGATCGTTCGCCGCAGTGTAGGTAAAGACATCTCCAATAGGAAGCCCTTTGGACTTTAGGCCAGCCACAATTTGATCTGCTGACTGCCCTGCATGCGGCACAGAAGGCGTCGCGGTTGCTTTTGGCGTCGCCGTTGCGCTGGCTGACGCTGCGCCACCACCGCAGCCTGACAACAAAAGAACGCAGACGAACGTAGCTGCCGCCACTACTCCCTTGCGGACTCTCATCTTCCAGACCTTTCTCACTACCTGACTGTGTATTTACGCCTGCCAACTCATTCTATACTAGCGGACGTCATTAACCAAGGGTTGTGAATGCAATATAGTAACGCTACCTTGAGCCGCTTCTCCCCTTGTTTGACCGAACTGACTCGGCTCTCCGGCCATCTCAGGTCATTCCCCTATAGCGTCATCGCGCGAGCGCCGCATACAATAGGAGCGATGATGTGCGAATGACACTGCGCGTCCCGGGCGCCTTGCGGCTGGAGCTGTGGGCGCGTGGGACGCCTGAAGATGCCTGAAAGCGAAGCCCTGACGCGATGACTCCTTTCACTCTGGCCAGCGCAGCGCATGGCGCTGAACACGTCCCCAATCTCTGGCTGGCATGGACGCTGGACCCCACGCTGCTGATTGGCCTGGCGCTGATTCTCGGCGGTTACCTCTATGCCATCGGCCCGGCGCGGCGGCGCTGGAGCCTGGGCGAGCCAGCCAGCCGCGCGCAGGTGACATGTTTCGTCTTGGGCTGGGTGACGCTGGCGCTGGCGCTTGTCTCGCCGCTCGATCCGCTGGGCGACGAGTATCTCTTCAGCGCGCACATGATCCAGCACATGATGATCGCGGTGGTCGCGCCGCCGCTGCTGCTGCTGGGCATTCCGCGCTGGCTGGCCGAGCTGCCGCTACGCAACGCGGGTCTGCGGATGGTGGCGCGCTGGCTGGCGAACCCGATCGTTGCGTTCGGTGTCTTCCAGGCCGACATCTGGCTGTGGCATGCCCCCGCGCTCTATGACCTGACGCTCGCCAGCGAGGGCGTCCACATCCTGGAGCATCTCACCTTCCTGATTTTCGGCCTGATGTACTGGTTGCCGATCCTCAGCCCCACGCCGCTGATCCCGCGCATCGGGCGTGGCTTCGCGGTGCTCTATCTGTTCATCGGCTGCCAGCCGATGGTGGCGCTGGGCGCGCTGTTGACCTTCGCGGCCCACCCGCTCTACGCGCCCTATGTGGATGCGCCGCGCGTCTGGGGGCTCTCGCCACTCGGCGATCAGCAGTTGGGCGGGCTGATTATGTGGCTGCCCACCAATATCCCCTACCTGATCGCGCTGAGCGCCGCGTTCTTCCTGTGGGTGGGCGAGCGCGACCGCGCCGAGCGTGAGGCGGCGGGCGAATTCGACGTAGAAGCTGAGATGACCGAGGTCATCTGTGACGGCGGCGACATGGCGACCCAGCCGTCGCCACAGGCCGCTTCGTCGGCGGAATAGTCCCACAGGAGGCAGCGAGAGTAGACGATGGCCAAAGCGAAACGCCAGCCACAGCGACCCCAGCCGAAGCGCCCCGCATCGAACGGCGCGGGCGGCGCGCCAGCCAGCGGCGCCAGCCAGGCGCGGCAGCCGGGCGCCGTGACGCCCGCGAAGCCCGCTCCGCCGAAGTCCGCTCCAGCCGCGAAACCAAATCCCTCCATTTCCGCTCGATCAAGCTCGACGGCGGGCGGCGCGGCTGGCTCGTCGCGGCTGGCGGCCATCCGGCAGGCTGCGGGAACTGGCGGCTCGCGAGGCAGCGCGCAGGGTGGCGCCAGGGGTGGCTCGGCGGCGAGACGCCCACAGGTCAGCCGCTATGCCGCACCGCCGTGGTGGCGGCGCAACCTCTTCACGCTGGGAACGGTCGGCGTGGTGGTCATTCTGATCGTCGCCTTCATCATCTTCGCCCAGATCCAGAACCAGAAGGCCTCGGTGGGCATCGGCGATCCCGCGCCAGCCTCGGTCATCCACGATGCCACCCACGTCTCGCCGACGGTCTTCGCCAAGGTGGGCGCCGGGACCGCGCTGAAGGTCTTTCAGGCGACGCCGAAGGGAACCGCGCCGCTGACCGCCAACGGCAAGCCAGAGATCGTCTATATTGGCGCGGAGTGGTGTCCATTCTGCGCGGCGACCCGCTGGTCAACAGTGGTGGCGCTGAGCCGCTTTGGCTCGTTCAGCGGGCTGACGTTGATGCGCTCGTCCAGCACAGATACATTCCCCAACACGGCGACCTTCTCGTTCCGCAACACCACCTATACCAGCCAATACATCATTTTCAGCCCGACCGAGGACGCCGACCGCAACGGCGCCAGGCTCGCCACGCCGGGGACATCCGCCGCGCATGCGCTGGCGACCTATGACATCCCGCCCTACACCACCCAGGCGGGCGGTGTTCCGTTTATGAGCTATGGCAACCAATACGTGACGACCAGCGGGCTGTATGAGCCGAAGATGTTGCAAGGGCTGACCTGGCAGCAGATCGCCTCCGACTTGAATGATCCCAATGGCGACGTGGCACAAGCCATCGTAGGCGGCGCCAATCTGCAGACCGCCGCCATCTGCAAGCTGACCAACAATCAGCCGGGCAATGTGTGCGGAACGCCCGTCATCCAGCAGCTCGAAGCGACGCTGCCGCAGGCCAAGTAGCCGCAACAGAGCGCAATAGAGGAGGCCACCGTGACGATGGAGAGAACAGCGACCCCGCGCGAAGAGGCGTCCGCCGAGACGCCGATCAATCGGCTGCTGACCCTGGCTCGCCAGCAGCCGGGGCTGACGGCGCTGCTGCTGATGGCAGTGGTGGGGCTGGGCGTCTCGATCTACCTCACCATCGTCCACTATGACAGCGCGGTGCAACTGGTCTGCAACACGACTGGACTGATCAACTGCCAGGACGTGACGACCAGCGCCTATTCGGTCATCCCCGGTACGACCATCCCAATCACCATCCCCGGCATGCTGTGGTTCCTGGCGCTGGGCGCGCTGGCGTTCGTGGGGCTGCGCTGGGCGGCGCGCGATGAGGCGGAGGACCCGCGCCTGCGCGTCACGACGCTGGGGCTGACGGTCGCCGGGCTGGCCTTCGTCATCTACCTCGTCTTCTGCGAGATCGTGCTGGTGCAGCGCATCTGCGAGTGGTGTACCGTCGTGCATCTGCTGACGCTGGCCTCCTTCCTGATCGCGCTGACGCGCTGGCAGCGCCGCGATGAGCCAGCGTTCGAGGCGCCCGCCCCCGCTGGCCGCGCCGCGCACAGCGGCTCTAGCGGTTCCAGTGGCTCCGTGCGCCAGAGCGCCGCCAGCCAGCTCTCGCCCTCTGGCCGCCATGCGCCGCACTCGCTCTCACGCCGCACCCGCCGCTCGCTCAACCGCCGCTCGCCAGTGGGGCGCTAGAGCAGAGCCAATAGGTCTTGCGCCAGCGCGGCTACCGACTCGGCGACGGTATCCGGATCATCCAGTGGCACCACCGCAATGCCAGCGAGTTGTGAGCCACGCTGGGCTCCCGTCCCGAACAACTCGCGGAGGTAGCCCAGCGCCTCGGCGGTGACAAGAGCAGAGCGGGCGTCCAAGCGAAGCGCCGCGAGGCGCTCGCTCAGTGTTTCGGGCGAAGACACCATCAGGAGCCGATAGATGTCGAGCGCATCTTTGGGCTTCTGGCGCCTGGGATCCTCTATCCTCTCCGCCACTTTGTGCAATTTGGCCACCAGCAGCGCGGCAGGTCCAGCGACCAGCATCTCCGCGCGGTGGGGATCAATGTCATCGAGCGCGGTGATGACCATCGGGGCATGGTCAACGAGCGCCGCCTCCAATCCACGCGCTTTGCGAGCGGCGCGCTTGCCGTGGATGTCGCCAAGGTCGGCCCCGCGTCTGCCCGTGCCCGCAACAGACGCAGGGACCTGCAAATCGACTTCAATGCCATTGCGGCTGCTCTCCCAGATGCCAGGTTGATCGCGCGGGCTGAATCCAGCGGCTTGCAGCGCATCGGCGAGCGCAGGGGCTGACTTGAGCAACGCGGGGTCAATCGCCAGATCAGCGTCAAATGTCGCGGCAGCGACCGCTATCTCCAGAGCGCCTGTATGCAGGTAGATCGCCTGGGCGCCGACGAGAATGAGGGCGTCACGCTGCTCCGCAAGCGCGTCCAGCGCATCGAGCAACACGCGGCGCGCCAGGGTGTAGCGTTCATAGTCGCTGCCAGTCATCGCGATGTCCCTCCATCCAGCGCAAGAGTTGTTGCCCTTCTTCGGGGCTGCGGCCTGGGCCTGTCAGCAGATCGGCGGCGATCTGCGTCGGCGCAGCATATTCGATGTCGGCCTGGCGGATCGTGCGCTCGAACACCACGCTATCGAATGGCTCAAGTAGCAAGACGTTCGCGCCGCGTTCGACCTCACGCAGGCGCAGCTCCTCTTTCGCACGTGCGATGTCGCGCACGTAGATAGCGGCCAGACGCGGCGGCGCATAGGGAGCTATGCGCGCGGCGGCGAGCGATCCCGTCAGGACGTATGGCTCGCTGGCGCCGCGTAGTTTTTCGATCAGCGCATCCAGACCGCGCGGCTCCAGACACGCCTCCACTCGATTCGACCGAATGAGCGAATAGTCTTGTGTCCAGCGTTCGACTACCTGGGTGACGGAAACCGCCAGCACCGCCCCGCGATCGCTGCGCTCCAGCAGCGCCTCCTGTTCGAGCAACCGCGCGACACGCGAGATGACGGATGCTGGCGTCCGTGCCTTCTCCGCCAACTCTCGAATGCCGAATGGTGGGCGAAAGTCGCAGAGCGCACGTACCGCCCGACCAGCCGTAGGTCCTTTGAGGGAGCGGAGCGATCGCGGCTCGTACCAGGGATTCGCCCTGGCGCCGATGCCTTCGATGTAGAGCGCGGGGCGATCAAGGCGCAGCAGCAGATTTCCCGTGGCGTCAGCGTAATTGAGGCCCGATTCCGCCAGCAGAGCGCGAACGCGTGGCGCGAGGTAGGGAGTCAGGAGGAGCTTGCCACCTCGCCCATCGGACGCCATTGTTCCAGCCTGCGCGACAAGCAACGCGATGTCCGCCGTATTGATGCCCAGACGCCTCTTCACCTCAACGTCAATGGCTCCCGATGAACCATCTGGCGCCGTCAGCGTCAGGCGCGCATCCGCTACCCTCTTCGCAGAGGCCAGTTTACCCGCCTCGATGAGAGCTATCTGCCACGTCGCAGGCAGGCGCGCCCGCACGCTGTCCAGCAACATGCGTAACATGTCGCTCTCAGTGGGAGGTTGATCAGGATAGCGTTGTGTTTCTAAAATAGGCTCGTTTCTCATGGCGAGAAACGTAGCATAATCCGAAACAAACTGCAAGAGCCGTTTGACAGCCGCGCGCCGCCGCGCCTACACTCCCAGAGGTGGCGCAACCGTTGGGTAGCGGCGATGGAGCGAGTCATGGCGAGCAGGGATGACGCGGTGGACGAGGGGATGGAAGAGGAGACGGAGCCGCGCGGCGTGTATCGCGCGCTGGCCACGCCCGCCGAGGCGTTCCGCGACGCGCTGACCGTGCGCAGCTACGAGGTGGGGCGCGCGGGCGGCGCGCTTCCTGCGACCATCCTGCGCTATTTGGAGCATCTAGCGACCTGCGCCTCGGCCGCGCTGGGCTTCGACAACCGCTGGTATCACGAGCATCACAGCGCCTGGGTTGTGCGCGAGATGTCGCTGCTGCTGGGCGATGCGCCGCGGATAGATGATGCGCTCGATCTCGCCACCTGGGTCGCCGACTTCCGCCATGTGCAGGCCACCCGCGATTACCTCATCACCCGCGCCGACAGTGGGCGGCTGGTGGCGCGCGCCTCGGCTCGCTGGGCCTACATCCACCGCGAGCGGCTGCTGCCGACGCGTATCCCGGTGGAGCTGACCGCGCGCATGGGGCCGTGGGGCCACGCCATGCGCCTGCGCCCGCCCGAACCGCTGCTCAGTGACGCGCCGATTGTCAGCGAGGCGCGGTTGACCGCGCGCGAGTATGAGGCCGATAGCCAGCAGCACATCAACAACTGCGTCTACCTGGACTGGCTGCATGAGGCGGCGTATCAGACCGCCGCACAGGGCGCGCTGACCGGCCAGCCGACGCGCCTGCGCCCGCGCTTCTATCACCTCGAATACATCCGCGCCGCCCAGCCCGGCGAGGCGCTGACCATCGCCACCACCGCTCCGCTGCGCGCCCGCTCCCGCAGCGTCGGCTTCTGGCAGACCATCAGCGCCGCCGATGGCCTGGTGGCCCGCGCCTGGACGGAATGCCTGCTCGCTCGCGAGTGACGCGCCACTGAGCGAGCGCACAGCGTTGACTGACTGAGATCATGCTCTGGAGGGAAGGGAATTGGTGCCTATCAAAGCGGTCGTCTTCGATATCGGCGGCATCCTGGAGACTATCCCGGAGGGTGGCGATCCAACCTCGCGCTTTCCCCAGATGATGACGCGCTGGGAGCAGCGGCTCGGCATGGCGCCAGGCGCACTCTCTGAGCAGATCGGCGGGGTGGATGCGGGGCTGAAGGACGCTGGGAAAGACGGCGCGCTGGGCAGTTGCACGTATGATGAATGGGTGAGTGAGGTGCGTGCGGCCACTGGCTGGGATTCCGCGACCGCCGAAGCATTCGAGGATGACTTCTGGGAGACGTACATCGGCGAGCCGAACCCTGAGTTGATGGCGTACTTCATCGGCCTGCGCCCGCGCTACAAGACGGCGCTGCTCAGCAACAGCTTCGTCGGCGCGCGTGAGCGCGAGCAGGCGGCGCGCGGCTTCGAGGATATGACCGACCTGATCGTCTATTCGCACGAAGTCGGGCTGGCCAAGCCTGACCCGCGCATTTACGCGCTGACGTGCGAGCGGCTGGGGATCGAGCCAGCCGAGATGATCTTCCTCGACGACTCGCAAGGCCATATCGCCACCGCCCGCGCCTTCGGCATCCACGGCGTCGTCTTCCACGACAACGCGCAGGCCATCCGCGAGATCGAGGCGCTGCTCGCCAGGCGCGGAGCCTAGCGCCAGCGCCTGGCGAAAGAGGAAGCGCATGGGGCAGCGCGCTATCCGCGCGGACTATGACGACCAGAGCATCGTCGTCTATCAGGCCTATCGCCCGGAGATCGCGGAGGCGGCGCTGCGCGCGGGCCGCTTCGTCGAGCCGTTCAGCGTGAACCGCATGACGTGGATCAAGCCCTCGTTTCTGTGGATGATGGAGCGCTGCGGCTGGGCCAGCAGGCCGGGGCAGGAGCGCGCGCTGGCCATCCGCATCAGCCGGGCGGGCTGGGAAGAGGCGCTCGGTCAGGCGACGCTGACCACTTTCGCGCCTGCGCTCTACGGCGACTACGACGGTTGGCGGCGCAGCCTGGAAGCCGCGCCCGTACGCGTGCAGTGGGACCCAGAGCGCGACCTGCGCGGCAAGCCACAGGAGCAGCGCAGCATCCAGGTTGGCATCAGCCGCACGCTCGTCCCGCGCTACGTCAACGACTGGACGCTGGAGATCCGCGACATCACGTCGCTCGCGCACACCCTGCGCCGCCTGCTGGATGCCGGGCGCGCTGACGAGGCGCGGCAGCGGCTGCCCCGCGAGCGGCTCTATCCCGTCCCTGCCACGCTGGCCCGCCGCCTGGGGATGGATGCGTGAGCGCCAGCGATGGCATCCAGCGATAGTCCCTCTGGCAGAGCGTGGACAGCCTAAGGTATATTAAGGGAAGTCATGCGGCCCCGCGCCTGACGCGGCGGCGCACGGCGCATCTGTCCCGCGCCAACATGCCACAAGTCAACAAGCGACAATCCATTTCACAAGGATATTCAGGGAACACTATGCGAGATATGCTGACGGCGGAGCAGGCCGCGCTGGCGCTGGCCGCGGTTCCGTCTGGAGAAGGGCGGTGGCCCCGCATCTGCGACTGTACCCGCGCCCAGACGCAGGGCGAAAGGGGGCGCGTAGATGTGCTTTAGAGTGGCCATGTTCAGCCTGCACACATCCCCTATCGCCCAGCTTGGCCGCACGCGCGACGCGGGCGGCATGAACGTCTACATCCGCGAGCTTTCGCGCGAACTGGGCCGGGGCGGTATGTACGTTGACATCTTTACCCGGCGTTCGCGGCCCGATACCCCAGACATCCAGCAACTCTCCGAGCGCGTGCGCCTCATCACCGTCACCGCTGGCCCCATCGAGCCATTGCCGCCGAGCGCGCTGCACTCCTACGTCGCCGAGTTCACCTGCCGCGTAGCCCGCTTCGCCGAGCGCAATGCGCATCCGTATAATCTCGTCCACAGCCACTACTGGCTCTCCGCCGCCGCCGCCGCGCCGCTGGCCCGCGCCTGGGATACGCCGCATGTGACGATGTTCCACACCGTCGAGCGGCTGAAGGGGCAGCAGCAGGGGCTGCCGCTGGAGTCCGCCAGCGCGCCTAAAGACGGCCCGACCGCCATCCGCATCGAGAGCGAGGGGCGCATCGCCACCTCCGCCGACTGCGTGATCGTCTCGACGGAGGTGGAGGGCGAGCAACTGCGCCGCCTCTATGGTCTGGCGCCCAGCCACACGCGCGTCATCCCCTGCGGCGTGGACCTCGACGCTTTCACCCCCATCTCGCCAGCGCGCCGCGACCAGGCGCGCCGCGCGCTGGGGCTGGGCGCGACGCCGACGCTGCTCTTCGTCGGCAGGCTCGACCCCATCAAGGGCATTGATCTGCTGCTGGAGAGCGTAGCCGCGCTGCGCACACCCGCGCGGCTGCTGGTAGTGGGCGGCGACCCGGCAGGCGATCCAGAGGTCGAGCGGCTGCGCGCCCGCGCCGCTGAGCTGGGCATCGCCGAGCGCGTGCGCTTCCCCGGCGCCGTGCCACAGCGCGACCTGCCGACCTACTATCACGCGGTGGACGCGGTGGTGGTCTCCTCGCGCTACGAGAGCTTTGGGCTGGTCGCGGTGGAGGCGCTGGCCTGTGGCGCGCCGGTCGTGGCGTCGGCGGCGGGCGGGCTGCCCAGCATCGTGCGCGATGGCGAGAACGGGCTGCTGGTGCGCTGGCGCTGCCCACGCGCCTTCGCCGAGCAGATTGATTGGCTGCTGAGCGATGACACGCTGCGCGAGCGACTGCGCGCCAACGCCCGCCCCTCCATCGAACAGTTTGACTGGCGGCGCATCGGCGACCGCGTGCGCGACCTCTATCAGGAGCTAACAACTGAGTCGGCGCGCATTGTCGCCTGCTCCTGCTTCTGAGATGTGATCGGCGGCGCTGGCATGACGTGGCGATGCGCGCAATCGGGACACGCCAGCGCCTCGCGGGCGATCTCGCAGCCAGCGCCGCCGCGATCATGGACAAGCTGGCCCCGGCCCGTGCGCCTGATCCGATAGTCGCGCGGCGCGTAGGGTCTGGCGCGCCAGGCGAGGACAACGCGGTGAGCGGGGATGTGCGGAGCGACCTGAGAGCCACAAAGCTCGCAGACAAACATGTTGCACGGTCGAGGGAGGTGCGCCCAGGCCGACCGAGGTCCTGTGGCGCCGTGAAGCGCTGGCAAGCGCCAGCAACGCTCCGCGTTATACCATATCTGAGCGACCGATACTGAATTGAAGCGCTAGAGAGCAACCACCTACTATGACTGACCAGCGACCTTCCAACTCGCCCGCCTCCGACAATGCCCGGCCAGCCGATACGCCGATCTGGGAGCGGCATGTCTTCGTCTGCACCAGCGGCTCGTGGTGTCCGGAGATTGATGGCGACGGGCTGGGCGTGCATGCGCGGCTCAAGGCGTTGGTGCGGGAGCACGAGCTGGGCGCGCGGGTGCGCATCAACAAGAGCGGCTGCTTCGATCAGTGCGGCCACGGCCCGATGGTGGTCGTCTACCCCGAAAACGTCTGGTACTGGGGCGTCACCCCCGATGACGCCGAGGAGATCGTGCGCGAGCATCTGATCGGCGGGCGACCCGTCGAGCGGCTGCGCTATCGCAACACGCCCGGCAAGCACAAGCTCCCCCGCGACGAGCAGCAGCGCCCGATTGGCAGGCCGACGCGCTAGGGTTTCGACGTCATCCTTGCGCTCGACGCCTACTCAGCCAGCGAATCCGAGATGTCATGTATCACTCCGCCCACTCGTGGACGTGTCGCTCTCCCCTGGATATCCCACATCGAATACCTTGTCATCGAGGGTGAGGTGATTCGCCTCAATGAGCACGAACCCAATGTCATGCATGATCGTCAGCGCAAAGTTAAGCGTTGAATCTAAACCAGTCGAGATCCATCTGCTGTTGGCTATTTCTGATACGCGCACTGTGTATGCCCCAGGCTGATGGAACAACGTGTACAACCATTCGATAGTCCCTGCCACCCCTTCTCGGATGGCCCAGTCGTCCGCTTGAATTTCATTTTCAATGCCTGCCTCACTGAGCCAGGGTTGGGCGCGTTCTTTGAAATATATCGAGCGCATCCCATCGAAGCGGACACTATGAAACTGTGGGCCTTCCGAATAGTTGACCCGAAACTCGATGACGACAGTGTTGTGAAAGAGGTCAATGTCAAATCGGCTGATATATCCGCTGTCCAGGTTCGCATCGAACCAAGTCTGTATCTCATCCTCTATGCCAGCGTTTGCGTCGCTGCTCATAACGTCCTCCTGTTCACCAGATAAGCCAAGGTGTGGAATAGAACTATCCCATCGCATCCAGTAAACCATGTGGAAGGGACACCTGGCGCATTGCAAGAGCAAGCCGATGAGCAACCACGGTGGGACCTGAAGCACGTTACACCCAGCCCGCTGCGCGCGTCGTACACTGCGGCGGCGTGAACGCTGGCGTGGCAGGCAGGCTGAGGGAGAGTGCGATGCGAGCGGAGACGGCGCTAGTCCAGAGTGCGCCCGCGGGTGAAGCTGCGGAGCGGCGCGAGCGCCCGCTGTGGCAGGCGGCGCTGGCGGCGTGGCTGGGCCAGCGCCTGCTGATCGGCGCGCTGGTCGTTGCCTGGCAACTGCTGCTGATGACCTTCTCGCCTGCTGCCTTTTATCGCGTCTGGACGCTCTTCGACGGCATCTTCTACACGCTGATCGCGCAGTATGGCTATCGTATCCTGCAAGAGGCCGCCTACTTCCCGCTCTATCCGCTGATCATGCGCGTGACGGCGCCGCTGACCGGAGGAAACGCCGCGCTGGCGGGCATATTGCTCTCCAATCTCTGCTCGCTGGCCGCCTTCCTCCTGCTGGGCAGGCTCGTCGCGGCGGAGTTTGGTTCGCGCGTCGCCCGCCGCA
>JAICVT010000579.1 GCA_025935235.1 Ktedonobacterales bacterium
AGGGTATGAGGACGCGGGCAGTCTCAGGCGCCCGCCGGATCATTATAGCCATAGAGATAGCCATAGAGCCGTTTGGTATGGCGAATGAAGGAAATGACGCAAGGGATGGCTCTGCTGGGGCGCTGGCGTGGTCTTGCCACGGCGGTCGGTGTGGCGCTCGGCGCGACGCTCGCCGCGACGCTGGGCGCCACGCTGCTGGCGCGCTACATACGCGCGCGAGCGCCGCTGCTCGACCACGTGCGGGCCTTCAACCGGCGCCATCTCAATCCACGCGCGCTGCGCATCGCCGGGCGACGCGGCGTCTACTTCCACGCGCTGCGCCATGTGGGCCGACGCAGCGGGCGCGTCTACGTGACGCCGCTGGAGGCCATCCCAATCGGCGCCGCCTTCGTCATCCCGATGACCTATGGCCTGCGGGCGGATTGGGCGCGCAACACGTTGGCGGCGGGCGGCGCCACGCTGCTGCGGCGGGGCGAGGCGCTAGCTGTCACGCGTCCGCGCGTCGTGCGGCTGGGCGAGGTCAGCGCGTCGCTGCCGCTGGTAGAGCGACTGGGCCTGCGTGCGCTGGGCGTCGGCGAGCTGCTCTGGGTCGAGCGCGCCGACCGCTCTGCCCAACTGTCATGCTCGATCTCCTCACCAGCGCATGCGCGGTTCTGGAACGTAAACTCCCCTCGCCCTCTGGGAGCGGGGAGGGGTAGGGGCCGATCCCCCGCTATTTTTCGCCGCTCGGCATGGGCAGGCAGGCGTCGTCCACTTGACTTCGGGCGCCGGTCGTGGCATACTGGACGTGCATAGATAGCTCACGGCACACTCGCGCCCTGGGCGCCGCTGCCCCGGGATCGCCTCACGTGTTCGCTCCTCACGTCATTGCATGACAGCGCACATCATCTTCTCCGCGCTGAGCGACCGCGCTGTATCGCGTTGAGCGATGTGCGTCGGCCTGCTGCCCCCTGTTCGCCGTCCCCTGGTATCACCCAAAAGAGAGCGCATCGAAAGGAGACAAGGCGTCGGTATCGCTGTTCATATCGCCGCTGCCAGCCAGCCGCCGCTGCGGCGTGCGAGGGAGACGCCTTCACCCATCGCAATGAATATCACTGAACTCGAACCAAAATCCGTCACCGAATTGCGCGACATCGCACGCGATTGGGACCTTTCGGGCTATACCGCGCTCTCGAAGGAAGAGCTGATCTTCCAACTGCTCCAGACCGCGGCCGAGCGCCAGGGGCCGACCTTCAGCGCGGGTGTGCTGGAGGTGAGCGGCGAGGGGATGGGCTATCTGCGGCGCAAGGGCGCGCGCCCCAACCCGATGGATGTCTACGTCTCGGCGACGCAGATTCGCCGTTTTGGTCTGCGCACTGGCGATATGGTGTCGGGCCAGGTGCGCCCGCCAAAAGACAACGAGCGCTACTATGGCCTGCTGCGCGTAGACGCCGTCAATGGCATGGATCCTGAAACCGCCAAGCGCCGCCCGAACTTCGACAGCCTGACGCCGATCTTCCCTAACCGCCTGCTCGATCTGGAGACCGAGGTGGGCGGCATCACCGGGCGGCTGATCAATCTGATCGCGCCGATCGGGCGGGGCCAGCGCGGGCTGATCGTGGCGCCCCCCAAGGCAGGCAAGACGATTCTGCTCAAGAGCATCGCCAACGCCATCGCCGAGAAATATCCTGATGTTCACCTGATGATGGCGCTGATCGGCGAGCGCCCCGAAGAGGTGACGGAGATGCGCCGCGGCGTGAAGGCCGAGATCTTCAGCTCGACCTTTGACGAGGCGGTGGACGCGCACACGCATGTGGCCGAGCTGGCGCTGGAGCGC
>JAICVT010000392.1 GCA_025935235.1 Ktedonobacterales bacterium
GAACGCGGCCAAACGCGCTGAATCCGATGGCGAGCTAGACCTCTCAGAGCAGTCCACCATTCTGCGGGTGCGCAACGACTGGACGCCCGACGACTGAGACGACTGAGACGACTGAGACGGCATGGCTGAGCGCCGTGGCCTGCGTAATCTTGCCGTTTCGGCCACGTTTCGGCGACGTTTGGGCACCTACGGGCTAACCGGGCGCACGGTTTGCTCGTATAGTTATGTGTCCGCACGAGCGATCTGGTTGATCGGTTCCCCACCACGTCGGTGAGGATGTCGCGCGCCAGCGGGCAGGAACGGGCAGGACGCCCAGCCAGGCGCGCAGGCGGGCCACGACGCGCCCGCGCAACGGTGACGGGCTGTCATGCGGCAGGCGAGAGCGGACAAGCGCAGACCCATCGGCGTCGCGAGGAAGTGACGCCACGACGCTCTCGCCCTGTGCCAATGCCCGCGCCCGCAGACGATCGGCGGACGGCGCCAGCCGAGACATCATCGGTATGCGCGCCAACCCGCGCGATGAGGCATGCGCGCGTCGAGCGACGCATCCTGACGCGGCGAACAGTGGCCCAGCGTGGCCAGCACGAGAAGTTTGAGACGTTCAAGCAGTAGCAGTACAGCAACAGGAAAGGCGAGACAGGCATGAACAAGGCGCAGGCTATTGGCATCGCGGTTGGTGTCACAGTTGGGATGCTCGGTGTGGCCGTCGGCGTGGCGCTTGCCCGCGAAGAGGGTCGCTCCGCCGCGCGCAAGTGGCTGGCCCAGTCGGGCGATCTGGCGCAGAAGGGGCAGCAGCGAGCGCTGGCGATGAGCCAGCAGGCGCGGCAGGCGGCCGCCGACAAGGCGCCGCAAGTGCGCGACCGCATCAACGACATGATCGCGCCCGCCTCACAGAAGACGGCTGACGCCCTCAATGCCGCGCTGGCGCGCACCGGCCTCAACAGCAAGTCGGAGACCTCGGTCGAGGCGTAATCGCCTCCCCGCGTCACTTCGGCAATCGCGACTACATCAGAGCGGCGGCTCTTCCCTGGTATGGGAGTGGGCCGCCGTTTTCGCGCTGCTAGCCGACACCAGCAGCCCACCTCCCAAGGCCTATCACGCGACCGACCAGATCACCAGCGACGAGAGTTCCAGGCTCATCAGCGCCAGATGCTTGCCATCTGGCGACCAGCGCATCACCTCACCGACGTAAGACGGACTGACGTCGAGTTGCGAACTGGCGGCGGCAGGCGCGGGCAGCGTCGTCGCGACCTTCCCGGTTCGGGCGTCATACACGTTCACCCGCGCGCCAATGGCGCCGCCATCCCAGGCGGCGAGTCGCTGCCCATCTGGACTCCAGCTCACGGTGAGAACCCGGGGCGTCGGACCATAGAGCGCGGTGAGCGCCGCATCGCGTGCGGGCAGTACGGGCGCGCCGCCCCAGCCCGCCGCCTGAATTTGCTCGGCGGTCGGCTGCGGCAACTGGAAGGTATCAACGCGCCCACCATAATAGGCGGGCGCCAGCAGATACGCGCCATCAGGCGACCATGCGGCGAAGCGCGCGAAGTAGAGATCGAGACCCGGCACGGCGGTACCAATCCCATTTGAGTCTATGAAGCCGAGCCTTGTCACGCCTGGCTGCCAGACAGTGAAGTGGGCGTCGCCAGCAGGATCGCCAACCGGAGTGAGCGGCGGCGGCGCGGCTGTGCGGCCAGAGATGAGGGCGCTGTCGGGCAGCAGCACGCCACCCGCGCCCCAATGGTAGCCCAGCGCGGGAGGCAGTTGTAGCGCCGAGTGGATGAGGTTATGCGTGATCAGATTCCACTCTAGCGGCGCGGTAGATGACTCGCTGGCGGTATAGGGCGCTGTGACCAGCTCCGTGCGCTGGAAGGTGTTAGCGTCGAGCAGCAGCACACCCGCGGCGACGGGGTGTGGCATAGTGGCGGGATTGGCGCCATGCAGCAGGCTGACTGGGTCGGGCGCCGCGATCATGCCACGCTGCGCGAAGAAGGGCAGCGCTAGCCGCGCGCCATCAGGCGACCACATCAGCGCCTGATAGGCGACGTACTGCGTGTGCGTGTCGAGCGCCACGCCACCAGCGCCCGTGACGAACTGATCGAGGGCGATACGCTGCTCTAGCGCGCCGGTTTTCGCATTGTAGATCAGCAGCAAGCCAGAGGTGTAGGCGGCGTTGGGCGGCCAGTCGGGGCAGTGGTCCTGGTAACCCAGCACGGCGACGCGCTGGCCGTCGGGCGACCAGGCGATGTCCACCGGACAGTTCAGCCGGGCCTCGCGCGGCGCGATCTGGATATACCGCTGCGCCGAGGGATGGCCAGCCGTGGTGGGCTGCGGCAGGCGCGCATGCGCCAGCAGACTCGCGCCGAACGCGATCAGCGCCACCAGCACGACCGAGCCGGCGATGGCGAGCGTCCACGCGCGCCGTTGGTGGCCACGCAAGCGAGGCGCGCCAGATCGTGCGGCGGCGGGAGCGGCGGGAGGCTGCCGCTGCTCAGGCGCCGCGCCGAGGCGGCGCAACGCCGCGAGCCGCGCCGCCCGCTCAGCCTCTGGATCGCCTTCAGATCGTGGTGGAGTCTCCATTGCGTCGGCCTTTCCGCGCTTCTCCGGGCTACTCGGCTCGTTTCGCTGCGCGCCGCGACTGCCTCGCGCCTATCAAGTGAGCAGACGCCTCAACGCCATCACTATTTTCCGTATCGCGTCGTGATGCTCTCCGCTCGCAGTATGCGGTAGATCACACGACGCCGAGGCGCTCGTATGGTACTGTGACCGCGAGCAGGCGCCGACGCGGGCCGCGCCTGACGGCCCGGATGACGCATGCGCGGGAGAGTGAGATGCGAAACACGCGGATACTCTGGTCGGCGCTTTGGCTGGCGCTGCTGGTTCTGGCGCTTGGCGGGTGTGATGTCTCCGGGCTGAGCGGGCAGTCGCCGCAGCCGACCGCGCCCGCCGCCACCCAGGCGCCTACACAGCCCGCCACGCAAGCGCCCACGGTGGCCCCGACAGCGCCGGGCGTGGCAAGTGACAACTGCCAGCCCAGTCAGCTCACCTTCACCATCCACAGTAGCGGCGGGGCCGCCGGCCACATCGGACAGATGGGTCAGTTCACCAACTCATCGGGCGCCACGTGCACGCTCTACGGCTTCCCTGGCGCCGTCATGCTCGACGCCCAGCATCTGCCGATGACCACCCATGCGCTCTGGCAGACCAGCGCCTACATGTACTCGAACCAGATGAAGACGCTCGTCACGCTGGCGCCGGGCGGTTCGGCTTACTTCGCGGTGACATGGTCCGATGTGACCACCGGCTCGGCCACCACCTGCCCGGCCTCCAGATATCTCTCCGTCACCCCGCCCAACGACTTCAGCGTGCTGACCGTGGCCGACCAGATCAACGCCTGTGACAGCAATCTGGTCATCTCGCCCGTCGAGCCGACCAAATTCATGGGCGGCTAGCGGTGAAAGTGAGCGGCTGGCGCCCGCATGCTACGATAGTCGCTGATTTGGCAGGAGTGGCACAGAAAGGGAGATGACGATGCGCGCGACACGTTCGATCTGGCGAAGGATCCCGCGGTACGCCGCGCTCATGCTGGCGCCCACATTCGCGCTTATGCTGGCGCTCGGTGGATGCGCCACGCAGGCTGGGACGCTGCCCGCCGCGACCACGTCGTCCGCCGTCTCACCCACCGCCACGACCGCCGCGCCCTCGCCGACGGCGACCTTTGTCGTGCTGCCAGACGCGGCCAGCTCCTACGGGCCAGCCTGCGTGGCGAGCCAGCTCACGCTGTCCATTGGAATCGACTACTCATCCTCCGTCGAGATGGGGACGATGACGAATCGTTCCAGCGCGGCGTGCTCGGTC
>JAICVT010000193.1 GCA_025935235.1 Ktedonobacterales bacterium
GGCCTGGGCGGGCAGACGCTGCTGGCGCAGAGCGTGGACATGACCCAGCTGCGACGCATCTGCGCTCAGGTTCGGGCCGACATCGCCACCGCCCGCATCAGACGCCCAGAGGTGACCAATATCGCCCTCGGCTGCCTGGATATCGCGGCGACCGCGGCGTTCTACGTCCAGAGCTTTGGCGCGACGCAAGCGGGCGCCACTGAGGATGGCGAATCTATCGTGCGGTTCCCCAACGGGGGCCTGCAACTCTTCCTGCGCGCTGCGCCAGCGGAGCAGATACTGGCGGGCGCCCCTATCCAGATCGGCGTCACTGTCGGCGATGCCGCCCTGCTCTGGCGCACGCTCAATGATACTGGCGTCGCCGGACTCTCCGAGATTCACGGCGAAGGCGCGTCGCGTTGGTTCACCGTCCCCGACCCCGATGGCCGCACCGTGCGTGTGCAAGCGGCGGACGACCGCCCGCACTAACCTCCGCTCACCGAGGGCGTCGGCAGCCGAACAGCCGCTAATGGCATGCGCTGGCTGCCCGACGCCACTTCCCATGACACGAACTCCCCTGCTCCCCGTGGGAGAGGGGGCTGACGGGTGAGGTTGCTCACCCTTTGCGCCCGTAGGCCATATAGTAGGGCGAGACGTAGTGGCCCTGATCCAGTTCGGCGCGCGCCTGAGCCAGAGCCGCATCGTAGTCCGCCGCGTCGGTGACGCCCATCGCGATGATGAAGTTGCGCGCGCTGCTGAAGAGCGTGAAGTAGTTGGTCTCAGCCATCACACCCAACCGCCCGGCATGCCCGCCCATCGGAATCTCGACCTCGCGCGTGTGGATGTCCTGTAGCCCCGCCTGGCGCAGAAATTCGCTGACCTGCGAGCCAATCATCGTGTTGATGCCACGTCGCATGCTGGCCTGCTGCACCCAGCCCGCCAGCGCGCTCATCCCTGGGCCGCCTTGCGGGGCTGGCGCTGGCTCGATCAGCTGCACCCAGCCATCGGGCGCCGTCACCCGCGCCAACTCGCGCGCCACCCCTGGCCACGCCGCCTCCGGGATGGCGCCGAGCAGCGCCCGCTGATGCGTGAAATCGAACGCGCCATCCGCGAAGGGCAGCCCCTTCAGCGCATTGCCCTCGATGAATTGGAAGTTGGCGGGTTGTGGCGCTCCAGTCGCGGGCGGCGCGACCAGGTCGAGCGCGACGATCCGCGCCTGCGGAAAGACCTGCGCCATCTCCAGCGCCCAGCGCCCCGTGCCACAGCCGACATCGAGCGCCGACCGCAACTGGCCCAGTGGCGGCGCGTAGAGACCGCGCATGGCATAGCGCAGCATGTAATGCTGGAAGTCGAGCCGGTTCAGTTCGGCGTCATCTTTGGGCAGCATATAGGGCGCGTCGGCGACGAACCGCCGACCGCCAAAGAACAGGAAACCGCGTCGTCCACGCGCATCCGCTAGCGCTGCGTCATCGCGCGCGTGTCGCTTGAAGGGCCACATCGTCCACGCTCCTCTCCGCCGCTCTGTCCTGCCATCCAGGCCGCTCACCGCGCGCTCGCCAGCTCGGGGTAGCGCGCCGCAAACTCCTCGGCGGTCATGCCAAAGCACATGAGATCATAAAACTGGCCGCCGGTGTAGACCATCCGGCGCAGCGCGCCCTCGCGCGCGAACCCCAGCTTCTCGTGCAGCGCCAGCGATGGCGTGTTGTCGCTGTGTACTTGCGCATTCACCTTTTGATAGCGCAGCTCCTGAAAAAAGTAGCGCGCCACTAGCAGGATCGCCTCCGAGGCGTAGCCGCGCCGCTGATGCTCCGGCAGCACAGCGAGGCCGTAGGAGAAGGAGCCAATGCGGCGGTCGCTGTCATGCACGCCGATATGCCCGACCAGCGCGCCGCTCTCCAGCGCCTCGATTTCGAGCGCGAGGTTGTCGTCATCGGGCTGCCTGGACGTTTCCTCGGCCCAGCGCCGCGCTCGCGCGCGTGAGGTCGGCGGCCAGACGAAATCGAGTCGCCCCGACATCTCCGAATCCTGATCCCAGTGGTAGTGCGCCTCCCAATCCTCCGGATCAACTGCCCGCAGCCGCACCACACGTCCCTGCCAGCGATTCGTCATATCACGCGCTCCTCTCATCGCTTTTCCGCGCCCACGCGTGCGTCCGCCGCCCGCCTCAGTATAGCCAAGAACTGTCGCGCTCGGAGGGCAAGCGTGCGAGCGGCGCATCAGGTGATTTCGCCGCGCAAAGATCAGGCGCGCGCCGCATGCGCAGGCGAGCGGGCGCATGTAGACTTGAAGAGGAGAATGGGATGTTCCGCCGTGGCGCGTGCGGCGCCCAGCGGCGGGCAAAGGAGGCGCGAGATGTCCAACTGGCGGATCCTCTACTGGTTCGTCGTCGGCGCATGTTTCGGCTTCGGCGTGATCGCTATCCTGAGCATCGGTATCTTCTTCCTCGCGGCGGGCCTGGCGCTGCTGATCTTCGGCGCGATCCGCTTCGGCCCTGGTCGCCTGTGGGCGGCCATCATCGGCTTCGGCCTGGCGCCAGCGGCCCTCCTGCTGTGGGATGTCACGAGCCAGCCGTGGGCCTGCGAGCCAGCCAACCACACCGTCGTCTCGCCGATCGTGCATGGCGGCAGCTACACCAGCCCCAACTACTTCTCCTGTGTCAACACCTTCGCCGGGCCGCTGACAACCTACCATGTGATGGCTGCCATCTTCGGAGCCATCGCCCTCGTCGGCGTCATCTGGGGGCTGGTGATGCTGTGGCGCGGGGGACGCCACGCAGGCGGCGGGCCGCGCCTTGGCGCCGCCTGATTCAGAGCGTCTTCGTGAACCAGAGGACGAGGTCATCGTCCACGACAACCGAGTCGCCCCAGGTGACGCGGCGCTCATGCGCGGTGATACCACGTCCATCGGGGATATAGCCGCGCTTGACGTAGAGACGCTGAGCGGCGCCATAGTCCGAGAAGAGCCCGACTCCGATGCCTGCCACTGGAGACCGCTCGGCGATGCGGCGCTCAGCCTCATCCATCAGCCGCGAGCCGATGCCCTGTCGCCGTGCGTGAGGCAGTACGTTGAAGTCCGAGATCTCTGGAATCGCCGCGTCACGGAACGGAGCATAGCCGGAGGCCCAGACGATGGTGACATACCCGACGAACTCATCCCTCTGCCAGGCGACCAGCGCCACGCGCTCGCCTCGGCGCTGCTCCTCCAGGTAGCTTTCGTACTGCGTGGCTGGCTTGTCCCAGCCCAGAGCGGCGAATGTGGCGGCAATAGGCTGGATATCCTCGGCCTTGAGCAGGCGAATGCTGAGAGTGGGCGAATCGTCCATAGAGGCTCCTTATTGTCACATGCCGTCACATAGGCGTGCAGCGCTCCGCTCCGCAGTGTCCCCACGGATGTCGTCCCGAGCCGATGCGGGCGATGCACGGGCGCAGCGCGACGGAAGGCTGAGAACGCCAGCGCTATACTGCCATACGAGCGTGGTATTCCACAAGCGTGCGTCGCGCGACACTACACGGCGCCCCGCCCACATCTCGCATGGTGGCAGGCGCCGGAGCCTGCCCACTGGACTACGGCATGAGACAGAGTGCAATGGATTTCGCCACTCGCGCGATACACGCTGGCCAGCCCGCCGATCCCAGCGCCAGCGCCACCCTTGCCAGGCTGTGGCAAGGGCAGCATCACCCCAAATCCAGCGTCTTCAGATAGGCGATCACGCCAGGCGCCAGGTCGGGGCGCTTCAGCGCATAGGCGATGGAGGTAGTCAGTAAGCCAACCGGATCGCCCGTGTCATAGCGCTTGCCCTTGAACTCGCAGGCAAAGACGCGCTCACCCGACTGAATCAGCGCACACAGCGCGTCGGTGAGCTGGATCTCGCCCCCCGCGCCCGCCTGCGTGCGCTCCAGCGCGGCGAAGACGCTGGGTGTCAGCACATAGCGCCCGATGACGATCAGATCGGACGGCGCCTCTTCCAGCTTGGGCTTCTCCACCAGGTCGGTGATCTGATGCACACCCGGCTCGACTCGTTCGCCCAGCGAAACGACACCGTAGCGCGAGACCTCCGCATGTGGCACGCGCATCACCGCCAGCACACAGCCGCCGTGGCGCTCGTGGACGCGGATCAGCTGCTTCAGGCAGGGATCGGCGTCGTTATCCACCAGATCGTCGCCCAGCAGCACGCCGAACGTCTCCTCGCCAATGATCGGGCGCGCGCAGAGTACGGCATGTCCCAGCCCCAGCGGACGTTGCTGGCGCACGTAGCAATACGCTGCCAGCGTCACTGGCCGCATGATGGCCGCCAGACGTTTCGGGTCGCCCTTGATCTCCAGCGCGGCGCGCAGCTCCGGCGCCTCATCAAAGTGGTCCTCGATCGCGCGCTTGGTGCGGCTGGTCACGAATGTGATTTGCTCGATGCCCGACGCCGCCGCCTCCCCCACGATATACTGGATCGTCGGAGTGTCAGCCAGCGGCAGCAGCTCCTTCGGAACAGCCTTCGTCGCCGGCAAGACACGCGTGCCAAGCCCCGCCGCTGGAATCACCGCCTTGCGTACCACCATACTGTCGTTCCTCCTGCCCGCGGATTGTCCCTGACTCGTCATCGTCACGAGGCGACGCCCCCACCCCCAACCCCTCCCCCGCTGCGCGGGAGAGGGGAGCTACGCGCCTCCTTGATTCCAGTTTCCCCTCACCTGTGGGAGAGGGGTTAGGAGGCGCCGTCGCGCAGCCGATCGAGGCTATCGAGCAGCCGCTCCAGATCATCCTCGGTGCTATAGAAGTGCGGCGAGACGCGCATCAGGCCGTTGCGCGCCGAGATGGTCACCCGCGCCTCGTTGGCCAGTCGCGCCACCACTGCGGTCGCCGCCGCCTCGTCGGCCTGCTCGCCCCAGCGGAACAGCACGACCTGCGAACGTTCGGCCGGCGCGTCAGGGCTGGTAACGGTGTAGCCGCGCTCGCGCAGCCCGGCGCGCAGCCGGTCGGCCAGCCCCAGCGCGCGCCGCTCGACCTGCTCGGCGTCGGCGCTCTCCAGCAGGGCCAGCGCCGCCTCCAGCGCCACCAGCGAGAGCCAGTTGTTGCTACCACCCTCCAGCCGCGCGGCGCCCACGCGCAGCGGCTGATCGTAGTTGAAGAAGTCGAACGGCGTGGCGACGCTCTTCCAGCCGCGCCGCGCCACGCGCAGCATCGGCAAGACGCTGGGGCGCACGTAGAGCAGCCCGATCTGCGCAGGCGAAAGCAGCCACTTGACGCTGCCCGATCCGACGAAATCCAGCTCGGCGGCGGTGGCGTCCAGCCGCAGCGCGCCCAACCCCTGGATGCCATCTACCGCGCACAGGGCGCCAGCCGCGTGCGCCAGCCGCGCGATGGCCGCCACATCGTTGCGCATGCCCGTCCCAAACTCGACCAGACTGACGCTGACTAGCCGCGTGCGCTCGTCAATCAGAGCGGCGATGCGCTCCAGCGGCAGCCGCGCGTCCTCGCTCTGCGCGAAGCGCGTCTCCACGCCCTGCTCGGCCAGATTCAGCCAGGGATAGACGTTGGAGGGAAACTCGCAGGCGGCGGTGACGATGTTGTCGCGCGGCCGCCAGTCCATGCCCTGCGCCACGGTCATAAAGGAGTCGCTGACATTCTTGGTGAAGGCGATGGACTCTGGCGCGACGTTGATGAGTCGCGCAAAGCGCCGCCGCGCCGCCTCCTCTGGCTCGCGCGCTTCCATCTCGAGCGAGCCGCGGTGACTGAGCGCGTCGAAGGCCTGGCGCGTGGCCCAGGTGACCGAGGCGGGCGCTGGCCCCACCGCCGCGTGATTGAGATAGGCATAGGTCTGCGTGACCGGGAAAAGCGCCTGCCGCAGCGCATCCTCAGACTGCTGGTCGCCAAGGTCGAGGTCCGCGATGAATGCGGGATCGCTGGCAGCAACGATGCGGCGGAGGAGTGGGACGAGCGGGGGAAGCAATTCGTCTGAATCTGCGTGGGACGATGCGCGCGGGTGGTCTGTAAGCGATGTCACTCGAATTCTCCATGACGCTACACTGCGGAACGGAGAGCGGATCAGGCGTCGCGGAGGCTGAGACGCCACGCTCCAGCCACTAGTGTATCACGCGCTGTACGGCGCGCTCGCGTTTCCCAGGCCTCCGAAAGTAGCGCCGCACGCTTCTGGCGGCAAGGGGTGTCTGTGCGGCACACTGAGTGCGGATGCGTGTGTGGCGCCGCGCTCGGCTCAAGCGTGCGCGCGCGGCGGAGACGAACGGCGTTCGCGGGAGATGACGCGGGAGACGGCCGAGAAAGGATAGCGAGATGATGACGACCGAGGCTCCAGATAGGACAGCGCCAGCCAGCGGCAAGAACCGCTGGTTTCAATTGGGCTTACTCTCGGCAGGCGCGGCTGCTCCGCTGATCGCACGCTGGCGCAGTCTGCGCGCGGCAGAGCAGGCCGAAGCCTTGCGCAATCAGGCCAGCGCCCGCTGGAGCGAGGCGCTGGCGCGGGTCGCGGCTTCACTCCCCACCGATAGCCTGGAGAGCTTGCAGGAGAGCCTGCAAGAGACGCTGCGGCAGGTCGCGCCGCAAGCCCAGGAGAGCTTGCGGCAGGTCGGCTCAGCCGCCCGCGACGCCTGGCAGCGCCTGCCGGGGGTCAGCGCTCCCGAGCCTGAGCCGCCCGCGCCGATCGCGCGTCGCCGTGGCAGCGCCACCCTCTGGCTGCTGGGCGTGGGGGTCGGCGTTGTCGCAGCTGGCGCTGTCGCCTACATCGTGCTGCGCAATCGCCTGGGCGCCGCCAGCGATGACGATACGCTGGTCGAGATTCCGCTGACCTCGCCGGCCATCCTGGCAACCAATGGTTCCTCGTCCGCGGCGGCCCAGGCCGCTCAGGCCGCCAGCGCCGCGAGCGACGAGCCAGCCATCACCGAGGAGCCGCCCGACGAGGAGCCAGGGGTGGCAGACCCGCTGCCGTTCAGCGAGGCGGATGGCGAGGGCGCCGCGTTCGTCGGCAACATCCTCTCGCGCATCTATCATCCGATGGACTCGAAGCGCCTGCCCTCGCCGCAGAACCGCATCTACTTCGCCAGCGAGGCGGAGGCGCTCTCGGCGGGCTATCGGCCCGATAGCGCCGAGCTGGCGCCGCAAGCCAGCGACCTTGCGGAGACTGGCGAGTAGTCGCCAGCGCATCGGCGGAGACGCGACGACCGGGCCAGCCGCGAGCGGCGGGTGTGGTACCATAAGCCGTGGCGTCGCTGGCCCCGCGCATGGGCGGATGTATGGCGACGCGCATCCGTGCGCTCGCACGCATCGTCGCGGCGGGCGCTAGCCCTGCACGGTGGCGCGGCGCTCGCGTCGCCGCCGCAGGCTCGTGAGGAGTGCGGCATTGGCGGCTGAAGTCGGCAAGAAATACGTTATCATCGGCAATGGCATCGCGGGGACGACCTGCGCGCAAGAGCTGCGCAAGAATGATCCGTCCTGCGACATCTGGCTCATCACCAACGAGCCACATCCGCTCTACAATCGCGTGTCGCTGCCGCGCTACCTGCAGGGGCTGCTACCTGAGCAGAAGGTCTTCATCCGCGATTTCGCCTGGCACGAGGAGCAGCGCATCACGCTGCTGACCGAGACGCTGGTGACGCGCGTGGATACCGTCGAGCGCGTCGTCTATCTCAACCACGGCGGCCCGCTGCGCTACGACGCGCTGCTGGTGGCGACCGGCGGTTGGGCCAACCCACTCACCGCGCCGGGAGCCGAGGGCGTGGCCAACATCTTCAACTTCGTGACAATGGACGACACGCGCGAGTTGATTGCGCGGGCGCTCGAGAGCAAGGTGGCCGTCACCTCTGGCGGCAGCTTCATCGCCTACGAGCTAACCGAGGGGCTGAACGTGCGCGGCGTGCATGTCACCTGGCTGATGCGCGGCCCTTTCTGGCTGCGCTCGATCCTCGACCGCGAGGGCGGCGACCTGGTGGATAGCATCGCGCGGGCGCACGGCGTCGAGGTGATCCACGGCGAGTCCATCGAGCGAGTGGTGGCCGAGAATGGCCAGCCGCGGCATGTCGTGGCAACCTCTGGCAAGACCTATCCCGCCGATATGATCGGCGTGGGGCTGGGACTGACGCTCAATCACGGCTTTCTCGCCGACACACCCATCGAGCGCAAGACGGGTATCGTCGCCAACGAGTATCTAGAGACGAACGTGCCAGGCGTCTACACCGCTGGCGACGTGGCCGAGTTCTTCGACTCGATGATCGGCGTCCACCACACGATGGGGACATGGGACAACGCGATGGCGCATGGCCGGGTCGTGGCGCGCAACATGGCTGGCGGGCGCGAGGCCTATCGCGACGTGCCGACCTACACCAGCCCGCTCTTCAACACCAATATCGCCGTCATGGGCA
>JAICVT010000175.1 GCA_025935235.1 Ktedonobacterales bacterium
AGCGAGACGCCGAACCGGGCGAACGCGGCCGCCTGGCCCGCCGTCAACTGCCCGGAATGGCAGGCCGTCGCGCAGACCGTTCGCAGCGAGGCAAACCGGGGTGGCGCTGTCGCGATGAAGACGCTCAGCGCGAAGGCAATGACGCCCGCGCTCGCGAGCCGCGCCAGGATCAGCCAGCCGCCGAGCAGCCGCCTGTCGCCTGGCGCTGAGGCCGCGCCAGTACCAATATCCTGAGATGAGGCGCGAGGGAGGTCAGGCATAAGCGCATCTGCCTTTGCTTGCTATTGCGCGCCGTCCGAGAACGTTGGACGCTACCGCTCTATCACTCTACGATACAACCGTCCGCCAAACGTTACGGCCAGCGCGTGATGTCAGCGCATGAAACCAGTGGAGGGGTCGCGCGCGGTGCGCCGCTGTCAGGCGAGCACAGGCACGACTCTTGCGGCGCATGCGGTGGAGTGGATGGACCAGAGACCGCCATCGGTCGCCATCGGTCGCCAGTATCAGGCGCTCACCTTACGAGAAAATGAGAGCCGCCTTACGGTAGACCGGCTTCGGGCAGGCATTGTATACTGTATGCGGCGCGAAAGCGGGTTTTGACGGGCTTTCACGAGAGATGCGAGCGACGCTCCAGTGCGCCAGCGTCACGAAAGGGTCAGACGACATGCTCGATCAGGATGCGGATCTCGGTCTGCTGTATCAATCAGAGATCGCCGATCCCGATTGGTATAAGACCAACATTCCCTGCCAGGTGGGCTGTCCGGCCCGCACCGACGTCTCGAACTACATCGGGCTGATCTCGCAGGGACGCTTCGACGAGGCATACGTGCTCAACCGCCGCTCGAACGTCGTGCCGGGCGTGCTGGGGCGTACCTGCGCCCGCCCGTGCGAGCCGGTCTGCCGCCGCAACAAAGTAGATGGCAAGCCAGTCTCGATCTGCTGGCTGAAGCGCGCCTCGCACGATCACCGCGAATATCGCCATCTGCCAGAGCGGCCCACGGTCACCAAGAAGGAGAAGGTCGCCATCGTCGGCGCCGGATCGGCGGGCGTGGCCTGCGCCCGCGAGCTGGCCGAGATGGGATACGCGGTGACAGTCTACGATATGTATCCCGCGCCCGGCGGCATGATGGTCGGTGGCATCCCCGTCTGGCGTCTGCCGCGCGAGGTGACGCAAGAAGAGATTGACGAGTATCTGGACGCGCTGGGCGTCGAGGTCAAGCTCAACACCTTCGTCGGCAAGGATGTGCAGCTTACCGACCTGCTCAGCGAGTACAATGCCGTCTACCTCGGCGCTGGCACGATGCTCTCGAACCCGCTGACCGGCCCAGATAACAAGGTCGTCCCCGGCGCCGACTATCACGGCGTCATCGCGGGCCTGCCCTTCCTGGAGAAGGTCAACTTCGGCGAGCCGGTCTATGTCGGCAAGAAGGTCGTCGTGCTGGGCGCGGGCTTCACCGCGATGGACTGCTGCCGCTCTTCCATCCGCTTCGGCGCCGAGAAGGTCTATGTACTCTACCGCCGCTCCAAAGAGGAAATGCCCTCCGACGAGTATGAGGTGGACGAGGCGATGCTGGAGCACGTCGAGTTCCAGTATCTCTGCTCGCCAGTCGAGATCCTGAGCAACGACGGCAAGCACGTCAGCGGCGTGAAGATGATCCGCAACCGCCTGGGCGACCCAGACGCGGGCGGCCGCCGCCGCCCGGTGCCGGTACCCGGCTCCGAATACATCGTCGAGTGTGACCAGATCATCTCAGCCTTCGGGCAATACGCCGACGTGTCGTGGATTCCAGCCAAGGAGCTGGGGCTAGAGGTCAACCGCTGGGGCATCCCGCTGATTGACCGCGACACCTGGATGACCACCAAGCCTGGCCTCTTCGCTGGTGGCGACTTCACCGAAGGCTCGCGCAACCTGATCTCCGCCATCGCCGATGGGCGCGATGGCGCGGGCGCGATCAACCGCTGGCTGGGCTACAAGGATAGCCCCGCCGAGGCGCCGGTGGAGATCGAGTTGCCCGACTTCCGCCGTGGCATGGTGGATGACTACGAGAGCATCCCGTATCAGGTCATCCCCGCCCTGCCGCTGCAGAAGCGCTTCAGCATCACAGCGGAGGCCGAGACGGGATACAGCCCGGAGGAGGCCATCACGCAGGCGCGGCGCTGCCTGCAATGCCAGCTCAATATCATGATTGACCCAGCGATCTGCATCCTGTGCAGTGGCTGCGTGGACATCTGTCCCTACGACTGCATCAGCATGCAGGGGCTAACCCGCGTGGTCAAGGGCGATCCGCTCCACCAGTTGGCCGAAGAAGAGTGGAGTGCTGGCGCCGACATGATTATTGACGAGGAGAAGTGCATCCGCTGCGGCCTGTGCATCGTGCGCTGCCCGACGGACGCCATCTCGATGGTGCAGTACCAGGTCAAGAGCGCCAACAACAAGTGGAGCGTCTCGAACCTACCGGTGATCAACAACGTCAGGTAGCGCTCGATCCTGACCCACCAACGGCCCACCCCGCACTGCGCGAGGTGGGCCGTTTATCCGCGCGGAGGCCAGCATCGCGCGGTCAGGCGTGAGTGGGCAGATAATAGATGGCGATGCCGCCGACGTCAGTCCGCACATAGCCCGCGCGATACAGTCTGGGAGCTGTGGTCTGCTCGAATATCCTGCCGCCCACGCTGCCCACGAGCATGAGATAGGCGGGATGCTGGACATGGCTGAGGTAGATGGCATAGGCGGCATAGCGCTCGTACTTTGGATAGGACGAGCAGTGGAGTCGCTCACCGCTCTCGAAGACCAGGTTGTAGCACGTCCAGTAGTCGCCGTAGTACGCCGTGATGCCCAGGTCGCGCAGTTTGGCCATCACCTGCTGGTCTGGCATCGCGGGGAGCGCGAATCGGCTGCTGTCTGAGGCGGTCACGGCCGCCTGGACGCCGCCAGCGAGGAAGAATGCGAGCAGGAGCGCGAGCGCGCCGCCCGCCAGCCCGGCGCGCAGCCCGGCGCGCATCCACGCGGGATCGGCGCCGAGCGAGCGCCGACGCGGCCAGCCTGCGGCGAACGCCTCCCAGAGCGCGCCGATCACAACCGGCAGCGTGATGTAGAGCGGGAGCAGATAGCGCACCGCCACGAACTCATCTGGCCCGATCGTCCGGCGGCTCAGCGCATACTGGGCGACCGTCCCCAGCGCGACAAGGATCAGCATGCAGCGCAGCCAGAGGCGCGCCGCTTGCTCCGAATCAGCCGCGCGTGTGGGGAGCACCGGCGACTCTGGCGGGCCGCTCTCTGTCGTGACGCCAGCGTCATGGATGGCTATCTGATCGCGATTCAGAGCGCTCAGGCGCATGCGCGTCGCTCGCCAGCCCACCCGGAGCAGTGGCCAGATCGCCGCTCCATAGACGGCCAGGATGGCCAGCGCGAAGAGCATATTCGCCAGATTCATCCCCTGGCAGGCGCTCAAGGCTACCTGGCGCACAGCGGAGGTGGGATAACTGGTGTAGCCCGCGTAGAGGGCGCGCGGAGCCACGCATACCTGCGGGCTGCCGAACGTCGCGGGGATGCCAATCGAGAGGGTCGCGCCGATCTGTGACATCAGTTGGCCCAGGCTCAGATGGCCCGAACTCTCCTGCCACGACAGCTCGACGAACGTCTGTCCATGATGCGACAGATTGAAGAAGAGAAACGGCGCCGCGCCGATCAGGAAGCCAATCGTCACGGCGGCGAGCGCCGACCATGAGAGCAGCTCGCGTGTGCGTCCCAGCGCCAGCGCCAACAACGACGCGAAGATGGAGATCAGGATCAATTCATCCGACCAGACGCCCAGCCCTGCGATCAGGCCGAAGGCGGCATATTGCGCGGCGCTGGCCCAGCGAGCGCGTGGCGTGATCGCCGCCGGAGCGCGCAGGCGGTGGTAGGCGATCAGCGCCAGTAATGCTCCGAAGAGCAGCGTATCCTGGTAGCCGCCGATCGCAGGCGCCTCGCGCATCAGTCCAAACGCCGGGCCGAACGCCAGCGCGCCCAGGGTCAGCAAGCCAACCATGCGACCATAGGCGGCTCGTCCCAGCAGATAGACGCAGACAAGAAAGGGCGCCACCAGCACGAGCATCGCCAGGCGTAGCGCCATCTGATTTGGGCCGAGCAGCCAGAAGAACAGCGCTGCGAGGTAGGCATCGAGTGCGCCCATGTAATGCTGCCCGTAATAGAAGATCGGGCGCTCGCCGTTGTAGAGGATGTGGCGGCCCATCAGACCGATGACCGCTTCGTCGCTATCGAGCGATGGCCAGCCGCGCAACAGAAGCCAGAGGCGCAAGCCCAGCCCGCCAAGCAGGAGCGCGAGAGCAGGCGTATCAGGTCGGCGCAGCCACAACCAGCGCCACGACACAGAGTGCGGCTGTGTTGTCGCCACGGACTGAATCGTGTCCGGATCTCGCATCTGGCTGCTACCTTTGTCGCGCTGACCTGACTCCGCGTCCCGCCCCCGCGTGGGTGGCAGGCGAGCGAGCCAGAGTACTCTAGCACAGCGGCGCTCGACCGACAAACGCCGTCCCTGGGCGGGGGAGTCACATCACACCATCGCCACGCTGACGACGAAGGTCACGAGCCAGAGGGCCAGCGTGGCGGTCAGCGCGAAGCGGCGCACGCGCGGCGAGGCGGCCATCAGCAGCAGCAGGCTGAGGGTCGCCAGCTCGATGGCGCCGCGCAGAAAGTTCCAGTAGTAGTCCCAGACGAAGATGGAGAGGCAGAGCGTCATCAGCAGATAGCCCGCCCACGCCAGCGTCAGCCAATCCGCCTGCTGGTTCGCACGCCGCTGGCGAAGCAGCGCGCGGCGTGTCAGTTCCGCCAGCGCCAGCAGATAGACGACGTAGACGGTGTGCAACGCCACGATCAGCGGCGGCCAGAGCACGAACCACGCGACGACGCCCTCGAACAGGCCCAGCAGCGGGAAGCCCAGATTGTTGCTGCCCGCCGCCACCAGCCCGAGCTGGCCGAAGCGCGCCAGCAGCGCCGCCTGCCAGCCGAGCGCCACCAGCAGCGGCGCCAGCCCCGCCAGCGCCGCACCGCGCCACTCGTCGCGCGGGATCAGCCGCAGCGTGGGCAGGCGCAAGGCAGGCAGCGGGGTGAGGCGAGCGAGCAGCGCGGCCGCCAGCAGCGCGGCCGCCAGCAGCGCCGTCGTCTCGCGCGTGAGGACAGCCAGGCTCAGCAGCAGCGCCACCCAACCCCAGCGGCGGTCCCGCGCGCAGAGCAGGCCACCCAGCGCGCAGGACAGCGCCAGCGGCTCGGCCAGATCACCCGCCAGGCTCAGCGGCAGTCCGGGGTAGAACGCCAGCGCGACGCCCCACAGCGGCGCAATACCCATGCGCTGCGCCAGCTTCGCGCCGAGCGCGCCAATCGCCACGATCGCCGCCAGATTGATCGCCACCAGCATCCACGGGACGAGCGCGGGCCGCCCGCCGAGACCGAGCGCCCACGCCAGCAGCGGATAGAGGATGCGCTGGGCGCGGTAGGCGGGCAGATCGAAGTGCGCGCCCGCCAGCGCGGGATGCGCCGCGAAGGGGTTGAGCGCCAGCAGGTAGTAGAACTGGCCATCGTAGCCGTAGCCGCGCGTCTGCACGCTCAGCCCCACCGCGCGCGCCGCCGCCGCTGGGATGAATTTGTCGCTGGCCAGCGTGAAGCGCGTGATGTCGCCACCCAGGCTCAGCAGGCGAGCGATGGCGTAGGCTCCGTAGGCCAGCAGCGTCAGCAGCGCCACGCCCAGCGGTGAATTGAGCTGCTGGAAAAGCGCGCTAGCTGTGGCGCCCCCCGCCTCGACTGTCGCGATGCGCTCGACCTGTCGCGCCATATCCATCCCTTCGCCCTGCTCGTCGCCCTCGTGATCTCACTGGACATGTAACGAACGAAGGGACGCCTCTGACTCATCGAGCCAGGCCAATGTGGCCTCCGAGAGCAGGATGCGTTGGCGCAGCGTCAGGCGGGCGAGCGAGAGCGGCTCTGTCGTGGTGTTCATGGAAGTGGCGCCCGGGAGCCGCGCCTCGCGCGCGCGCTGCGCGGCCAGCCACGCGGCGGTCGCCTCACGCTGGCGCGCGATCAGCGCCAGCGCCGCCTTGGGATCATCCAGCGTGAAGGCCAGCTTGAGCAGGAAGGTCAGCCGCACCTCGCGCGTCGCCTCCACTGGCGCGGCCAGCCAGGCATCGAAGACGCGCGCGCCCTCTGGCGTCAGCGCGAAGACACGCCGCGCGCGATGTGAGCGGTCGTCCATCTCGTCGTGCGCCAGCAGCAGGCCCTGCCGCTCCAGCTTGCGCAGGTAGGCGTACATCTGGCTCATCTTGAGCCGTAGCGCGATGCCCAGCCGACCCTCCGGCGTGAAGTCCGCCGCCAACCGGTAGCCGTGCCGTGGGCCATCGCGCAGCAGCCCCAGCAGGGCATATTCTGGCGCCTCGCGCCGCTCGTCCAGCGTGGTTGGCGTCTCACTCATCGCGTCGCCTCCCCGTCGGCCTCCGCGCCTGCTTCCACCACGTCATCCACGGCCACCAACCGCGCCGCGCCCGCCAGCGGCCAGAGCGTCACGGCGTCGCCGCGCGCCAGCCCTAGCGCCAGCCACTCGCGCGCCGAGCAGGGCGCGGAAAGCGTCGCGCCGCCCGGCCCATCCGGCTTTCTCAGCGCGATGCGCGCGCTCCACAGCGGCCCCGCCTCCGTTACCGAGCGGATCACACCGCGGAGCGCCTGCCCCGCGCCATCCGTCCGCTCCGATTCCTCATCAGCGCGGGCGATACGCAGCCGCTCCGGACGCAGCGCCAGCCGCGCGGGCGCGCTCGGCGCGGCCAGCGCCTGCTCCGCGCAGTCCGCGCCGGGAATCAGCAGCGATTGGCCGCAGCCCGCCAGCGTGACGCAGACGCCACCAGCCACGCGCTCGCGTCGCGCCAGATCGAGCGCCGCGCCCCAGCCCAGCAGCCGCGCCGCCAGCGCCGTCGCCGGGCGCGTCGTCACATCCGCCGCCGCGCCTTCCGCGATCACACGGCCAGCCACCAGCACGACGAGCCGGCTGGCCAGCGCCAGCGCCTCACCGAGGTCGTGCGTCACCAGCAGCGTCGGCAGTCCCGCCTCCAGCGCGATCTCGCGCAGATCATCACGCACGGCGGCGCGCGTTGGCGCGTCCAGCGCGCTGAACGGCTCGTCGAGCAGCAGCGCTTCTGGTCCGGCGGCCAGCGCCCGCGCCAGCGCCACCCGCTGCGCCTCGCCGCCGGAGAGCTGCCGTGGCGCGCGCGCCTCGTAACCCGGCAGGCGCACCAGACGCAGCAGCTCGGCGACCCGCTTCTGCGCCGCCGCGCGGTCGTGGCGCTGGGGCAGACCATAGGCGATGTTCGCGCCAACGCTCAGATGCGGAAAGAGCGCATAGCTCTGCGGCACGTAGCCGACGCGCCGCAGCCGCGGAGCCAGCGCCAGCCCGCGCTCCGCCTCAGCCAGCGCGCGCTCATTCAGGTGGATGGCGCCACGCTGGATGTCCGCCAGCCCGGCGATGGCCTGGAGAGTCAGCGATTTGCCCGCGCCCGATGGCCCCAGCAGCGCGGTAATCCCTGGTGGCGCGCTCAGATGGGCGCGCAGCGAGAACGATCCGCGCGCCAGCTCGAACGCGGCGCGCAGCCCCTCCCGCTGGCTCTCCATCGCCGACGTCTCCGTCATGGGTGGCCTCCCGGCGTGCGCGTCTGGCGCGTCAGCAGCAGCGCCACGCCGATCACGACGGCGCAGGCTGCCAGCGCCACCAGCGCCAGCGGCAGGGCGGCGGGCGTGCCCAGCCCCGTGAGCTGCACGTAGACGTAGACCGGCAGCGTGTATGGATGGTAGGCCATCACGGCGGTCGCGCCGAACTCGCCGAATGCGCGCAGCCACGTCAGCGCCAGCCCCGCCAGTGCGCCGCTCCACGCCTGCGGCAGGCTGATCGTCCAGAAGACACGCCAGCGCGAGGCGCCGAGCGTCTGCGCGACCGCCTCAGTCTGCGCGTCCACCGCCTCGAAGGCCGAGCGCGCCGCCACCACCGCGAATGGCGCCGCGACGAAGCTCTGCGCCAGCACGACGCCCGCCAGCGAATTCGAGAGCTCGATGCCACGCGCGGCGAAGAGCGCGCCGACCGGCCCATAGGGACCGTAGACCAGCAACTGCGCGATGCCGCTGACGACGGCGGGAAAGACCAGGGGCACGAAGATCAGTCCCGTGACGAGCGGGCGCAGTGGAAACCGCCAGCGCGCCAGCGCGTAGGCCAGCGGGATGCCAACCACCGCCACCAGCGCCGTCGTGATGGTAGCGCTGAGCGCCGAGACGCGAGTGGCGTCGAGCGCCAGCGGATCGGTCAGCGCGGCGGGAACCTGCGGCCACGGCTCGGCCAGCAGCAGCTCCACCAGCGGCGCGATCAGATAGACCAGCGCCAGCGCCGCCAACAGCCAGAGCGTCACCGCGCCCGGCTCGATGCCGCGACGCGCGCTGGCTGGCGCGGTCTCGATACCCGCGCGCTCGCTGGTCATCACGACGCTACCAGCGTCTTCAGGCTGGCGGGGAGCTGTGCGGCGTCGCCAGTCACCGTCGGCTGCGAGACGGTAAAGCCATCCGCTGTCAGCGCGTTGCGTCCCTGCGATCCCAGCAGATAGGCGATGAACGCCTCGGCGCCCGCTTCATTGCGCACGGTGTTGGGGATCGTCACACTGAAGGCGATTGGTCCGCCGTAATGCGTCTCGCCGCTGGTGTCGGTGTACTTCGCGGCTTTATAGGCGCTGGCTTGCGCCGCGTCGCCGAGGTTGATCTGGGCGGGCAGCGCGATGTAGGGCAGCCCGGCATCCTTGACCTCATTCAGGTAGAAGAAGCCCGCGTCGAGCTGGCCTGCCGTCAGCCGCGCCACCAGCTCCTCCTCTGGGAAGATCTGGTTGGCGTTCTCGGCGCCGCCCAGCAGCTTCTGGGCCAGCCCTGGCTGTGCATAGTAGCTCTCGGCGAGCTGGAGCGTGTAGAGCGTGTTAACGCCCTTAGGATCGAGCTTCGGATCGGTCCGCCCCAGCCGCAGCCCCGGC
>JAICVT010000077.1 GCA_025935235.1 Ktedonobacterales bacterium
CACTGGATGACCGATTGATCTGCCTGCGAGGCGCGCCATCTGGGTAGATTGGTCGCCATGTGCCGCTCCTCCATCGGTGATGCGATGTCATCGGCGGTCGCACACGCATCGCGCCGCGCGCCGCCTGCCTGCCGACGCTTCACCAAGCGCCTACAGAGAAGCGTTCTCCCACCCCTTCAGCGAAACGGATGTCACTCCCCAACGCTCTCAGCGATCAGACGGGCGCACGCCTCCGCTGGCGTCACTTCCATGGGAATAGAATGTTGAATATCGGCGCCGGTGCGCTTTCAGTTGTGCTTCAGCGCGCCAATGCTCTCCTCCATCGGCTCTATTGGTTTGTCCACTGGGGACAGAGGTAGTCAATACCATGGAACTTGCGATCTTCGAGAACGACACCGGGGAAGGAGTCGTCTCTTTTCAGGATTCAGGGTTTTACACCTACCTGACCGTAGGCGGTGAGCGCGTGTTCGAGTTCGGGAGTCCGTGCGGAACCTGTGGCATCATATTCAGAAAGGTTGGATCGGTCGCCAATCGCCTCAGCGATCCAACAGCCGTTCAGTTGCTGGAGGATCTAGGCGCCATTCCTCCACCCGACGTGCTGCGAAGACTCGCGCGCGTTCTCCCGCCCGGCGTGTATTTCCCGAGCATCGTCGCGGGAACGGTCAAGCTCATCGCCCCCGGATCCTCCAACGACTATTTCGCGACCGATGTCGCCCGGCTGTTCGGCCGCCAAGATATCGACGACGCAGAGCCAGTAGGACCACGAACCGCCTACTATCGGCTGGGCGTGGATCGTGACCTGGAGAGGACTGGGCGTATTCACGGACCACACAAGGCGCTTGTCACCGCCGTCGTCATGCCGCTGCATGACCCCGCGCGCCTCAATCGCGACCGTATCGAGTATTGGAAACGACAGCATCATGCGGGCATGATCCTCACGGCGTTCGCGGTTGCTGTCCTTGACAACCAGGCGCCAGCAATGGACCCAGCAGACAGCACCTACCCGTACGAAGAACAGTTCCTTTTGACCCTCTGTCCGTTAGACGGCCATCATCGGATTCAGGCCGCAGCCGAATTAGGGGCGCCAGTGCGGATTCTGTCACTCCTCGCCAGGGACTGTTCGTTCACCCGCAGTTACGAGGATATCGCGACCGTGTTGTCTGGCTATTTACCGTAGCCGAACAAACGTACATCGAGATGGCGCCAGTAGACAGCGGAAGAGTGGGGTGGCTCGCCTTCGAGGCGATGACCCTGCGAGCAGCCGCCGGGTGGCGCGCCACTGGCCCACACGCTGAGCGATCAGGCGCGTGCACTGCTCAGCGTCCGGCGCGGGTCTCGCGGATCGCCAGCGGCAGCTCCGGGATCAGGTCGGGCGCGATGGCCCCGGCCTCGCCCAGCCGCGCCCGCACCCGCGCCCCCGCCCGGCCATGCAGGTAGACGCCCAGGCTGGCCGCCTCCCACGGCGCGCAGCCCTGCGCTAGCAGCCCGCCGATCATGCCAGAGAGCACATCGCCTGTCCCTGCCGTGGCCAGCGCCGGATTCGGCGACCAGTTGACGCGCAGCGCGCCATCGGGGGCGGCGATCAGCGGGCATGCGCCCTTCAGGATGACCACCAGATTCCAGTCCTTCGCCGTCTGGACCGCTACAGCCAGCCGGTCGGCGCCGCCGCTGGAGACGCGCTCGCCGCCGCGCAGCCGCGCCATCTCGCCGGGGTGCGGCGTGATGATCGTCCCCTCCGGCGCCAGCTTCCACCATTCCGGCTCCTTCGCCAGCGCGTTCAGGCCGTCGGCGTCCACCAGCAGGCGCGGGCGCTCGTCGGCTGGCAGCGCGCGCAGCCCGGCCAGCGTCGCCAGCAGGAATGGCTGGATGCCCGCAGCCTGGCTCAGCCCCGGCCCCATCACCAGCGCATCATAGCCGCGCAGCCCATCCAGCAGCGCCCGCGCGCGCGCCTGTGGGTCTGCCTGATCGGGCGGCAGCAGCAGATAGGTCACCTCTGGCAGCGTGGCGGCATAGACGCTAGCGCGCTCTGGTGTGGTGGCCAGCGTCACCAGCCCAGCGCCTACACGCGCGCCCGCCGCTCCGCACAGCGCCGCCGCGCCGATGAACTGTGGCGAGCCAGCCACCACCATCAGCTTGCCGTACGTGCCTTTGTTGCTGTCAGCCGGGCGATGGGGCAAGAGCGCGCGCGCCTCGCTCATGGAGAGCATCTCCAGACCAGGCGGAAAGCGCATCGCGTCGGGCAGGCCGATCGAGCCGACGACCAGCTCGCCTAGATAGCCCGCCCCCGGAAAGAGAACCAGCCCGACCTTGGGGCAGGCCAACGTTACGGTCAGATCGGCGGCCAGCGCGCCCTCATCCACCGCGCCGGTATCGGCGTTGAGTCCGCTGGGCAGGTCTACCGCCAGCACGAAGGGGCGCGGGCGCTCAACCGGCGCGGGTGTCCGCTCGCGCAGCGCAGCGACCAGCCCCAGCGCCTGGCGCATGCGCGGATCGAGCGGGCGCGCATGCCCGGTACCGAGCAGCGCGTCGGCCACCACGTCAGCCTCGGCCAGCGATGCGCGCAACCCGGCGAGGTCATCACCTGCCGGCTTCTCGCCCTGCGCCAGCTCCATCATGTTGTCGCGCCAGCGCCAGGTCGTCACCCGCACGCCCCACTCAGTCAGATGCTGATTCATCACGCGGCCATCGCCGCCGTTGTTGCCCGGCCCGGCCAGCGTCACCACGCGCAACCCGCGCACGTCGCCGCCCAGCCGCTCGCGCAGCGCCTCGGCCACGCTGCGCCCGGCATGTTCCATCAGGGTCGGCGAGTCCAGCCCATGCTCCGACTCGGCGCGCTGTTCGATGGCGCGCATCTCGTCCACGCTCACAACCCGCATCGCCCGCTCCTCTCTTGCCGCTCCAGCCGATCCTGCCGATCCACAATGGTAATGTCGTCGCAATCTCATATCCAGTATGCCAGGACGCGGCGCCGCACGCTCCCCGTGTTCAGGTGAGCGCCGCGCAGGCGGCAACGTATCTCTCACATGCGGTCACGGCCCGCATGCTGGCTGGAGAGGAGCGGCAGGCATGGAACCAATTCCAGTCGACTCCGCGGTTGGACCGATTGACGCTGGCGTGCGGCCCACTGCGCCAGCGCCCAGCAAGGGCGTGCGCATCGGCGCCTCCTCGGCGGGTCTCGTCGGCGGGCTGGTGGCCATCGCCGGGTTCACGCTCCCCTGGTTCGTCTTCGTGGTCGCGATCTCGCTGGGATGCCGCGCGCCGCTCCAGATCGAATTGTACGACCTGGCAGGGGCCGCGCTCGCGCTCGGCTCGGTGGGTGATGGGCCAGCGGCAGGCTCGATCGCGGCGCTGGCCTGCGCGGTCGCCATCGTGATCATCTGCATCGCATCGCTGCGTCGGCCAACGCTGCGCCGCGCGCGCCTGCTGCTGATGGCCGCCATCATCGGGATTGGCGCGCTGTGCATCGTCGGCGCGCTGGCGACCAGAGGACAGATCACCCCCAAGAATCTCATCTACGCCGCCTATCTGGGATTCGGGATAGGATTCTGGATCACCATCGGTGGGCTGCTGCTATCCTGGATCAGTGGCGCGATCCTGCATGCCGCCATGCGTCCGAGTCGCAAGTACGCGGTCGTCGCCGACCTGGCGTTCGCGGCGTTGGGCATCGCAGGGCTGCTCACAGCGGGGACTATCGCCATCACCGAGCGTCCGGCGCCCTACCCCGCGCTGAGTTGCGCCCAGGCGCCCAGCGCTACGCCTGGCTCGAAGTTGGCCTACTTCACCTCCGCCGATGGCCTCTACGCGCTCGACGCAGCCACCGGACGCCTCCAGTGGCGTTGCCGCAACCCGCTCGGCGGCATCGTGACGGCCGGGCCGCCAGCGCTCGCCGCCAGCGGGCCAATTGTGGCCTCACTCGATGGGTACGTCTATGCCGTGCGCGCCACTGATGGCGCCATCCTCTGGCGCGCCGACATCGGCGGGCGCGGACGATACGTGTACCAAACACCATCCATTGCGCCGATTGTCGCAGACGAAGTGGTCTATGGCGTCAACGGCGCAAACAAGCTCTATGCGCTGCGGGCCAGCGATGGGGCGCGTCTGTGGTCAGCGGAGGTCACACCGCCAACTGTCTGGCGCGCGACGTCCCTGCTGGTCACTGACGAAGCGCTCCTCTATCTGGCCAATGACAACTCCCGGCCACATCTGACCGCGCTCGATAGCCAGGGTGGTCACCTGCTCTGGCAGTCCCTCAATCCAATGTCCAACGGCTATCCCTACGGCTATCCCTTCTATGCCTTCGCTGGCGCCGTCTACGACGAGGAGATCGACCCGCAAACGCGGGAGGTGTTCCTGGTCGCGCATGCCGTCGCGGATGGCGTGACCCGCTGGCGCTACCAACTGACAACGGAAGGCGCCGAACCGACGCCCAGTATCTTTACAGTGGCGGATGGCGGCGTCTATCTGGAGACACGCGCGCCAGTCGCGCCGGGCGCCAGTAGCCCGACCACGCCGCATGTGATCGCGCTGCGCGCGCGTGATGGGGCTGTCTTGTGGAGTACAGCCGCGCCCGATGGCGCGTCGGAGCAAGCGAAAGGGGCGCCGAGCGTGGGCGCCCAGACCTACGGCGCCATCATGCTGCTGGGCGGACGAATCTACCTCGTCGTCGCCTGGCCCCAATACACGGCGGGGATCACGCTCTATGGCTTTGACGCACGGCGCGGAAGCGTGCTGTGGCGCGCCGACAAGAGCTATCCCTCGCCGCCACCGGCGCCAGTGGGAGTCTTTTCTCAGATCGCGCTGGTTCCGATGGCTGGCGCGATCTACCTGCTCGATCCGTTCACCAACGTGGAGCGACTCGATCCGCAAGAGGGCGGCGTTCAGTGGCGGCGCAACCTCGCGGCCTCGACGCCGGGCGGGGGTGTCGCTACAGCCGCGCTCTACGCTGGCTCCGTTGACGCGACGGTTGCCAGCGCGACGGGCGCGGGCCTGCTCTATGTAGTCAACACGCGGATCACGGCCCTCGATCCGGAGAGCAGCGCGATCCGCTGGCGCTACACGCCGGAGACGCCCACCACACCCTACATGGTGCAGTCCCGCTTCATCTCATCGCCCACCTTTGCGCCGTGAGTTGGGCCAGTGCGAGCGCCGATTGCCGCCCGATCCAGGTGTTGCGGGAATGGAGAGACACGAGCGGCTCCGCTGGCGACGCACGGAGCGTGATAACGCTGCATTGGAAATGGAGAGTAGCACAGGATGAGCGCAGGGGGATTCTCCAGCGCGCGGCTCGACCGCATGCGCGCGGTTCTGGCGGGTCATGTGGAGCGCGGCGACCCATCGGGGCTGGTGGCGCTGGTCAGCCGGCGCGGCGAGACGCATGTGGAGGCGCTCGGCGTGACGGCCACTGGCGGCGTACAACAGCCGCTGCGCCGCGATACGATCTTCCGCATCTCCTCGATGAGCAAGCCCGTCACGGCGGTGGCGGCGATGCTGCTGGTGGAGGAGTGCAAGCTGCGGCTGGATGAGCCGGTGGATCGCCTGCTGCCGGAGTTGGCCGGCCGCCAGGTCTTGCGGCGGATGGATGGCCCGCTGGACGAGACAGAACCGGCGCGGCGGCCCATCACACTGCGCGACCTGCTCACCTTCCGCATGGGCTTTGGCATCGTGATGGCCCTGCCCGACGCTTATCCCATCGCCCGCGCGATGGAGGAGCTGAAGCTGGGCCAGGGGATGCCCAGCCCGATGACGCCGCCCGCGCCGGATGAGTGGATGCGCCGCCTGGGAACGCTGCCGCTGCTGCATCAGCCCGGCGAGCAGTGGATGTACAACACCGGCTCAGATGTCCTGAGTGTGCTGATCGCGCGCGCCGCTGGCCAGCCGCTGGAGGACTTCCTGCGCGAGCGCATTTTCGAGCCGCTGGGCATGAAGGACACTGGCTTCAGCGTCCCCGCCGCGAAGCTCGACCGCTTCACCGACAGCTACTTCACCAATCCCACGACTGGCGCGGTTGAGGTGTATGATCGGGCGCGGAGCGGCCAATGGAGCAACGCGCCCGCCTTCCCATCTGGCGCTGGCGGCCTCGTCTCGACGATTGACGACTACTTCGCGTTCGGCCAGATGCTGCTAAACAAGGGCCAGCACGGCGCCGGGCGGCTGCTCTCGCGGCCATCGGTGGAGCTGATGACCTCCGACCAGCTCACCGCCGAGCAGAAGGCAGGGTCGGGACTGTTCGCGGGCTTTTTCGCGAGCCACGGCTGGGGCTTCGGCATGTCGGTCATCACCCGGCGCGACGTCCTCGGGGGCAGTGTCGGGACGTATGGCTGGGATGGCGGCATGGGCACACGCTGGACCACCGACCCCGCTGAAGACCTGATCGTCATCCTGATGACGGCGCGCGCCTGGGCCTCGCCGCACCCGCCCGATGTCTTCCTCGACTGCTGGACCAGCGCCTATCAGGCCATCGAAGGCTGAAGCGGCGCGGAACTTCACCCTCGACCCCTCTCCCGCGCGGAGAGGGGAGAGCCTGTGTTCCGGCCTGTGGCGCGGTTGTGATGCGCTGGTGTCGGCGCCCTTCCATCGCGAGATGCGGCGGTGAGACCGGAGCGCTATGTGTGCTCTTGAGCAATGCGTCTTGTGACACATGCGAAAGGGGCACAGCTATGACAACCGTTCTTCAGGAACCTTCTGTGGCGCGCACGCCGGGCACGGAGGAATTGCGGATCGAAGCCGACTGGAAGCCGATATATCGCATGGGAGGTGTGGCCGCCCTGATCTCCGTCGCGGTCATCGTCGTCGCGGTCCCTATCTATCTGATCAGCCCGCCGCCAACTAGCGTTCTCGACTGGTTCACGCTCTTTCACCGGAACGCGCTCCTTGGGCTGCTGGATCTGGATCTGCTGATGCTGATTGGGATCGCTATGTCGGGCCTGATCTACATCGCGCTCTATGGCGCCCTTAGGCAGATCAATCGGCCGCTGATGGCGCTGGGAACGATAGTCGGCCTGGTCAGCGTCACCGTCTACTTCGCCTCGAACACCGCCTTCAACATGCTCTCACTCAGCAGCCAGTATGATGCGGCGACAACCGAGGCGGAACGGTCACGCCTGCTGGCGGCGGGGCAGGCAACGCTGGCGATCTGGCAGGGGAGCGCCTATGACATTGGCTATGTCCTGGGCGGGGTGGCTATGCTGATTATCGCGGTCGTGATGCTGCGCAGCGCCGTCTTCAGTCGCCCAACAGCCTACATCGGACTGCTCACGGGCGCGCTGATGCTGATACCAGCGACCGCCGGAACGGTGGGGCTTGTCCTCTCGCTCGTCTCGCTTGCGCCTGCGCTGATCTGGGACATGCTGATTGCCCGCAGGCTCTTCCAGCTAGCGGCGCCTCGGGCCGAAGTCGCCACGGCGGAGGCGCGGGCAGCGAGCTGAGTGGACGCTCTGGCCGTCTCGCTCACACTGTGCGCGGGCCGGGCCAGAGCGGGCGGCCATCTGGCGCGCGGGTGGGCGCATAGGTGTGGGTGTAGGGTCGGGCGCGCAGCCGGTTCGCCTGCGCCGCGATGCCCGCCAGCGCGAGCGCCAGCGTCAGCAGCGAGAGCCACCACGTCGTGCGAATGACTTCCAGCGAGCCGCCCGAGGCGCTGGCCTGCAGCGCCGCCATACTGACCTTGCCCACCGCCAGCAACACACCCGTAATGGCCGCGCTCGCCCCACCCAGCGCCGTCAGCACGACGATCAGCGCCTTGGGCGCGTTCAGCCGAATCGCCAGCGCGGCCAGCGCCAGCCCGATGATGACGCCGACGACCAGCGCGACGGTGGTGGCCGTCGGCGCAAACGCTGTCGCCAGCGCCTCGCCCAGCAAGAAGCCCACCGACGCCGCCAGCGCCACCACCGAAACGTAGTAGTAGACGTAGGCCAGCGCGGCGAAGATCAGCCCGACCACGATGGCGATGATCCAGCCGGGAAACGACGCTAGCAGTTGCGTGTGGAACACAGCGCGCCCGACGATGCTCGCCACGTCAAAGCCGACGATAAACCCCCAGAAGGGGATCAGCAGGCGGAACAACCGGTAGCCCGCGAAGACAAACGCCAGCCCCACCACGATCAGCGCCAGCGCGATCAGCCACGCTCCCCAGTTCACCCAAATCGCCTCCTTCCCTGAAACGTGCGCTTCATCCTTCTCTGGATCGCCATGCGAGCGTTCCCATACCGCATATACGCAGAGGGCGGCGCCGTCGTTCGATTGAACAACAGCGCCGCCGCTCCTCTGCTCCCCTTTGCCCCGCGGGCGAGGGGGCTGGCGGTGAGGTCGCTTACCAGGCCACCGGCTTCGCCATGCGCGCCTGCGACGCGCTGGCCTCCTGCTCCAGCAGCTCGTTGAAGAGGCGCAGGTAGTTGCGCAGCAGCGAGGTGGTCAGGAACTTCTCGCGCACCACCTCGCGCCCGACCTCGCCCATATGATGCGCCTTCTCTGGGTCGCGCATGATCTCCAGCGCCGCCGCGCTGGCCTCCTCGACGCTCTCGACCAGATAGCCAGTGACGCCTTCCTCGATCTGGAGCGGGATGCCGCCGACGTTGCCGCCGATGACCGGCTTGCCCTTCCACAGGCCCTCGGCGATCGTCAGACCGAAGCCCTCGCGCAGCGACTTCTGCAAGACGACCGAGGCCGCCTGCTGGAAAGCATTGACCTCGACATTGCCCACGCCATCCAGGTTGGAGAGCAGGTGGATGTCGGGATCATTCCCGGCATATTCCTTGGTGCGCTGGTAATACTCCATACCCTCGGGATCGTCGTGCGCCATAGAGCCGATCAGCGCGAGCTGCGTGCCGGGGAACTCGGCCCGCACGGCGCGATAGACATCAATCACGCCCAGCGGATCTTTCCACGGGTCGAAGCGCGAGACCTGCACCAGCAGCGGGCGGCTGGCGTCCACGCCATACATGCCGACGATCTCAGCGGCGCGCGTCGCATCCATCGGCGCGTTCTTCGGGCTGAGCGGATCAATGGCGGGCGGGATGAAGGCCAGCGTCCGCATGCGCAGGTCGTTCTTCACATAGGCGGGCATGGTGAAGATGGCCGCATCATACGCCTCGATGAAGGGGCGCAGGAACGACCAGTAGGTCTGATTCGCGGCGGTCAGATCAATGTGACAGCGCCAGATCCATTTGCCGCCATCGGCGCGGCGCAGCGTGCGCAGCGCGGCAGGCTGCGGATCGTGGACGATGATGAAGTCATAATCGCCCTCGAAGTAGACCGCGTTATCCACGTTGGTGTGCAGGTAGGCCGCGCGCATGGCATTGGTCAGCTCCAGGTCCATGCCCTGGAGCGCGTTGTGCATGCTCTTGGTTACAGTGAAGAATTCATCATTGCCATTGATAATTGCCCAGTCGGCGTCGAGTCCGGCGCTGCGCATGAGCGGGATGAGTGTGTGCAGCATCTCGGCGACGCCACCGCCATACGCGGTGGAGGAAATATGCAGCACGCGCGCGCCCTGCACAGCGCGCGCGAGCCGCTCGATATCAGCGACGACCGATTCCCCGGCGACGGGAGCATAGTCCGCGAGGGACTTCTGCGACAGGACGACGCGCTGCATGCCCGGAGTGTGAATCTCCTGCATTGAACCAGGACTCCTCTTACGTTACAGGGTGGGGGGAGAAACCAGAAAACAAGAACCAGGAGCGCTTCCACTGGCCGCCTACGCAGGCGTCTGTGACGGCGACCCAGGACAAACCAGGACAGACACAGCCCATAGTGTCGCGCAGGGCGTCTTGACGCACAACCCCGACCCACAAGAGTACCATCAGCCCCATTCGTCGCAAGTCGCCTGCCGAACGTCGTCTGTGCGCCGCCAGCGCTATGTGACATAATCGCAGTCACGCCAGCGTATCGTACAACGCCCCACATGTCGCGTCTAGAGCAATCTATAGCCGGGCTGGGCCTCGCTAGGCCTCGCTGGGTCTCGTCCGCGCGGCGGGTGGCGACGCGACCAGCGCGCGATAGTGGCGCGCAAGTATGACGATGAAGAGCGCGCCGAGGAGCATATTGCAGTAGCCGATGGCAAAGACCACTGTCAGGATCGGGTCATTGAGATGAATGAAGAGCGTCGGCGGGTAGCCGTGTGTGACCTGCGTGATGAGGCCGTGCAGGTAGAAGATGACCACTGTGACGAGGTAGGCGCCGAGCAGCCAGTAGCCCGGCGCGCGCCGCAGCGCCAGCCCTGCGATGCCCGCCATGAACCAGATCAGCGTAAAGCCGAGCAGCGCCACGCCGCGCGCCGAGGGCAGCGCGCCATGCGGGAAGTAGTAGAGATGGAGGTAGTACGGAATCTGCGCCAGATAGTTCGCGCCAACCACGGCGCCCATCAGCCACAGGAAACGCGCACGCTGACGCTCTGACATGCTTGTCGCCTCACCCCCTGGCCGCCGCTCCCTGTGCGAGCGGCTGGAACACACCTGCCACTAGCGTAGCGCCTGTCTATCGCAACGTGATCGTGGAATCGTCGCAGTTCTGTCGCAATCGCCCGCAATCGCTCGCAATCGTTCACAGTCGCGCGCACTGAGCAAGATTGAGCAGGATTGAGCAAGATTGCTGAACCGCGGCGGGATTGTGAGCCATGACACAGTATGCTCCTCTGCGGCATGCTATAGTCGGCCCGCCGGCGTCCAGACAACCGAGCGGATACGTAGTGGAAACCGGGCGGGGGCGCAACGGACGAGCCTGACGAGCGCAGGCAGCAGGGAGGGGATTGACACGCATGTGGGGACGACACCGAAGCGAGACGGCCAGGGAGCGGCAGGCGACAGGGAGCGGCGGACTCCAGCCGCTCGGCGCCATTGATGACCTGCGGCGAAGGGCCGCGTGGGAGCGCCTGAGCGAGGCCGAGCGCGGCGCGCTGCGCGGCGAATTCGCCGGCTACGTCGCGCCGCCCGACGCCGACCAGACCGGGCAGACGGATGACGCGCTGCGCCAGTGGGTGGCGGCGCTGGTGACGCCGACCTTTCAGACGGCGGCGGCGCAGGTCATCGGCACGTGGCTGAGCGACGCGGCGCCGGGCGCGCACCTCTATGTCGGCGGCGACGCGGGCCAGGGCAGACGCAGCCTGACCGCCTCGCTCGCGCGGCAGGCGATGGCGCGCCAGCCCAGCCCGCCGGACTATTGCTACGTGCCACAGCCCGCCGCGATGGAGCAGGCGGTGTTGCTGGCGGTCCCCGGCGGTACGGGCGGCGCGTTTACCAAAGCCATTGACCGGGCGCTGCGCCGGCTCACCGCAGGCTGGAGCGGCGAGAGCGCCGACGGCGACGACCATGCCAGCGGCTCTGCGCAGAGCGCGGCTGAGCCTTCTACCGCCGCACGCGGCCAACTGATCGCGCAGGCCTTCGCGCCGCTACAGGCGCCCGAACTGGCGCCCACACGCGCCTATGTCGAGCGGTTGCGCGCCGCGTTCGAGGCGCTCGCCGCCAGCGAATCCGATCTGCCAGTGAGCTACGACGATATGCCAACCTGGCTGGTCAGCGCGTCGGCGGGCACGCCAGCCAGCGCATCGGCGAGCGACGCGGGCGACTCGACGCACTACGCGCCTGTCGTGGTGGGAACGCTGGTGCGCGACAAGCTCGATGATCTGCTGATTCGCGCCAACGGCGGCGTGTTGATCCTGCCAGCCAGTGATGTGCTGGGCGTGGATGGCGCGTGGCCGGCGCTGAGCGTGGCGCTCGCGCGGCGCAATCTTCAGGTGAAGCCGAGCTGGCCGGCGCTGCCGCTGACGACGCGCGTGGCGCTGATCGGCGATGGCGCGGCCTACAATGCGCTGGCGGGCGTGGCAGGCGACTTCGCGCAGCTCTTCCGTTATGAGACGTGGCTGCGCCCCGGAGCAAGCTGGACACCGCGCAGCGAGGCGGCCTATGCGACGCTGGCGGATGGCGCGGCGCGCATCTACGGGCTGCCCGCCTGCGATCCCTCAGCGGTGGCGCGGCTGATCGAAGAGGGCGCGCGGCGCGGCGACGGCCTGAACCGCAGCTATCTCATCACCGATCTGCTGCTGCTACGCGATCTGACGGTAGAGGCGGGACGCCTGGCCAGCGCGCGTGGCGCTACGACAACCAGCGGGACCGATGTGGCCGCCGCACTGGCCCGCCGCCGCGCCCAGCAGAGCGGCAGCGCGCAGCGCGTGCGCGAGGCCATTCTCTCTGGCCAGGCCAACACGCCGACCGCTGGATCCGCCATCGGGCAGATCAACGGCCTGGGCATCTACGAATTTCACCCATCCGAGGGCGACTTCGCCGTTCCCACGCGCATCAGCGCGACGGTCAGCCCGGGCCGTGACGCACGCCTGCTCGACATCGAGCGCGAGGCAGAGCAGGCCGACGCTGACCATGTACGCGGCGAGATGACCATCGAGGGCTACCTGGCCTATCGCTACGGGCAGGATCGCCCGATCCGCCTGATGGCGCGGGTGCGCTTCGAGCAGGAGCATGGCACGACCGGCGGCGATAGCGCCTCGGCGGCGCTGCTGTTCACCATCCTCTCATCACTGGCGCAGGTTCCGCTGCGCTTCTCGCACGCCGTGACGGGCGCGGTGGGCCAGCATGGCGAGCTGCAGCCGATCGGCGGGGTGAATACCAAGATCGAGGGCTTCTGGGAGCTGTGCCGTCTGCGCCGCGCGCAGGGCGAGCAGGCGGAGGGCGGCTATGGCGCGCTGATCCCCGCTGTCAACGCCCGCGACCTGATGCTGCGCGATGAGGTCGCCGAGTCCATCGCCAGCGAGGGCTGGTTCCGGGTCTGGCCGGTCACGACGGTGGACGAGGCGCTGACCATCCTCACTGGGCTGCCCGCCACCGAGGTCCATGCGCGCGTGGAGAAGCGGCTCCAGCAGTTCCGCGAGGCAGCAGTGGAAACGCCAAACCGGCGCTAGCATGGAGGGGAGAGCGCAATGGATCAGCCGATGGATCAGCCGATGGATCAGCGAGGGCAAGCGTCCACGCCATTCGAGATGGGCTGGTGGGGAACCGGTCTCGGACGCTATCGCGCCTGCGATAGCACGTACTGCTTCTATGCGTATGACAGCCTGCCGCCGCTGCCGCCGCTCGATGGCTCGCTGAGCTGGCTGGGCGCGCTGCCAGACGAGCTGGATCAGCGGATGGCGATCTATCGCAACCCGCCGGAGGAGCGCGGCTCGCTAGCGCGTCTTCGTGAGGACGCCGACCGGCTGGGGCTGGTTCTGCCCGCCGACTTCTTGCGGCTGATGTCCTCACCTGAGCTGCAAGATCGCGTCCCATCCTGCACAGCGTGCTACTTCGAGCTGGGCGAGCGCATCGCACCCTGTCCGGGCAGCCCACAGGGCTACATCCTGCGCTTCCTGACCGATCAGCAGGCTGTGCTGGCGTGGTATCTCTATCTGGCTCCGGACGGCGGCTACTGCGTGCTCGCCTCAGACTATGGGCTGGACGAGGCGGACGAGGCGGACGGTGAGGATGGCGAGGATGGGTCGCCCGATGCGCAGGCAATGGAGGCCCAGA
>JAICVT010000426.1 GCA_025935235.1 Ktedonobacterales bacterium
CAGTGTGACGGCTTCGGTGGCGGAGATGCCGAGGCTCACCCCTGGCCCGCTGGATGCCGCCACCTGAAGGAACATCGGACTCTCCGCCTCGACCGCCATACCCAGCGCGTCCACATAGAACGCGCGCGCCTTTGCGATGTCGGTGGTGTGGAGGAGAATGAAGTTGAGCGAACCAATTGACTGCGCCATGATGGAAACCTCCTGGAGTTCGGCGCTCCCGCGCCGCTGGTTCAGTTGATCGCTCAGTGGCGAGATGCGCTGGCCTGTGGTCAGGCCGCTGGCTGATAGGCGTAGAGCAGGTTGCCCTCCGGGTCGGCGAAGCCCACCGCGCGTCCAAATGGGCGATCCGTCGGCTCCAGCGTGATGCGCACGCCTTTGGCGACCAGTGCGGCGTAGAAAGCGTCGGCGTCATCCACACGCCACCAGACCTCCGCGCCGCCCTTGTCGTGCAGCTCGCCAACGCCGACGCCGAGCGACGCGCCCTGGCCGTCAATCGGCGCGACGCTGAAGAAGCCCGGCCCCTCCGCTGTCAGCGTCAGGCCCAGTGTCTCGCCGTAGAACGCGCGCGCCTGCTCGATGTCGGCGACGCGCACAATGACGATGTTCAGATCCTTGACCAGTGGTTGCGCCATGAATGGGTATCCTCCTGTTGCCTGCGATTGCCTGCGCGCCGCCCATCCTATCAGGATTGTTGGGTCTGCGCGCTCTTCATATTCCTAGTGTGGCATGGCGCTGTGACAACAGTATGGCAACAAGTTTTGGCCTCGAAAGAATTTGGTGGATATTGGTGGAGATGAGCGGAAAGAGACTGGCGAGGAGCGGGAAATCAGAACTCCCCTCCCCCGCTTTGCGGGGGAGGGGTTGGGGGTGAGGGCCACGCGCAACACGAATAGGCTTCGGGCGCTCGCTCACTCGCTTGTCGGGTGACATGTGGGCTGATAGAGGCTGAGCAGCGCCGCCGCTTCCTCGGCGATGCGCTGGCGCAGCGACGGCGGCTCCAGCACGCGCGCGTGGCTGCCCCAGCCCAGCAGCCACTGGACGACATCCTCCTCCTGGCGCATGCGCAGGGTGACGAGCAGACCACCATCGGTGGTATCTTCCTCGGCGATGGTGAAGAAGGATGGCGCTTCACGCGCCCAGCGCGCCGCCTGCGCATCGAAGAGAATGCGCGCCTCGACCCCTGGCCCTAGCTCGGGGCGGCGCGCATAGACGGGCAGGCTGGTGGGGCGCGCGAAGGTCTGATCGAGCAGTGTGAGGCCTTCGATGCGATCCAGGCGGAAGTTGCGGTGGTCGCGGCGCAGGTGGCAGTAGGCGTGCAGATACCAGACGCCGCCGATGCGCGTGAGGGCGTAGGGGTCAGCCTCGCGCCAGCTCGCGCCCGGCTCGCTGCCCTGCCGCGCGTAGTAGTGAAAGCGCACGCGCTGGCACGCGACCACCGCGCCGCGCAGCGTGCGCAGGGTCGCCTCGACCGCTGGCCGCAGGGCCACACGCTCTGGCCCCACGCGGATGCGCTCGCGCAGATCTTCTACATCCTCGCGCAGCCGTTCGGGCAGGGCGGCGGTGATCTTGCTGGCGGCGCTCTGCGCGGCGGCCTGATACTGCCGGTCGAAGCTGCGCGCCATCACATCGGCGCCGAGTGAGAGGATGGTGGCCTCGTCGGCGGTGAAACTGACTGGTGGCAGGAAGTAGCCCTCCACCAGCGCATAGCCGCGCCCCGGCGTCGAGACGATCGGCACACCCGCCTGCCCCAGCGCGACCAGATCACGATAGATGGTGCGCTTGCTCGTCTCCAGCGTGCGCGCCAGGTCCTCGGCGCGCCGCCAGCGATGCGCCTGTAGCTCCAGCACGATTGCCAGCAGGCGGTCGGTGTGGCTCATCTCACCTGCTCTCTATCAGCGGCGCCACCGCCTATGCGCCTGCTGGCTGATCCGGGCAGGTCTTCTGGTAGGGCGCGGTACCGATGAACTGTGTCCACTCCGCGTGCGTCAGATTGCGGTTAGCGATGGCGCACGCCTGCGCTTCCCACGCGCTGACGGTGGTGGCGCGCAGGATGTCAGCGCTGAATTCCTGCGACTCGTCCAGCAGGGAGCCATCAGGGCTGAAGTTGATGCTCTGGATGCCGATTGAGTCGAAGATCGGGCGCACGAAAAGCTGGTGGTTGCGCACGTCCCAGATCGTCAGCGTCTGTGAATCAGTCGCCGCCAGCAGTGTACCATCCGGGCTGAAGGTCACGCGAAAGTCAATGGTGTAGGGGGTCGTTCCGACGGTGAAGTGATCGCCCGCCGCGCCGGTCGCCAGATTCCACAGCGTCACGATACCTCCGCTGTTCATCGTAGCTAGCGACTTGCCATCCGGGCTGAAGGCCAGGAAGGCGACCTCCTGGGTTGGCGCCGAGAGCGGCTGGCGGAACTGCCCGGCGCGCACATCGTAGAACCGCACCGGCTGCTGCGAGGCGCCGCGTGGGGCGACGGCCAGCAGCGCGCTATCGGGGCTGAGAGCCAGCATGTTGACCTGCGGGAACGTCTTGACCACCTGATGCGCCTGGATATCCCACAGGGCGCCCGCGCTCGATTGGGTCACCTCGACAAGATAGCGGCCATCGGCGCTGAAGGCCAGGTGCGCTGTCACGTCGGCTCCGCCAGGGCCATTGAACGGCTGGCCGATGATCGTGTGCGATGCGACATTCCAGAGCGTGACGACATTGCCGCTATCGCCAATCGCCAGGGTCTTGCCATCGGAACTGAGGGCCATCGCCGTCGCATGAACCCGCGACGACGAGAGGTCAGGGCGCCAGCGATCGAGCGGTTGGCCGGTTGCCAGGCTCCAGCGCACGACCTGATTGTCGTCTGTCAGGGTCAGCGCACTGGTCTTGTCTGGCATGAAGAGCGTCGGCGACAGGGCAGAGGAGTTATGCGTCAGCGACGGCGCGGGGACGGCGCCTGGCGTCGTCCGCCAGAGCAGAACACGGTCGTCATAGCCAGCGGAGGCGAAATACTTCCCGTCCGCGCTGAAGCCCACCTGCGAGATGAAGGCTGTGTGTCCCAGCAGGGGCGCTCCGATGGCCGACCGGTTGGCGGTGTTCCACAGTTGCAGCGAGGTCCCCAGCCCGCTGGCGACGAGTGTCCCGCCGTCGCCGCTGAGCGCCAGACCCGTCGACTCCCCAGCGTCTGGGGCAATGATAGTGGACTTGAGCGTCTGTGTTGGCACATCAATCAGATCCACCACCTGTGTTCCCGCAGCGGACGAATAGCCACTGAGAGCCAGCGTCTGGCCATCGCCGCTGAGCGCCCCGGTATAGCCCTCGGCCAACTGTTGCGGATCGTTTTGCCACGAGCCAGTCAGCGCGCCAGTCGCGACCTGCCACACGTCCACTCGTGTCTCGCTGCAGCAGTGCGGCATCGTATCGGAGACGAGCGTAGAGCCGTCGGGCGTGAACCACACGCCGACGAATGCGGCTGGCGAGTTGAAGGGAAAGGTCGCCACTGGTTGGCCTGAATGCGTATCCCAGAGCATGATCTGGGCAGCGGAACACTGTGGATCGGCGCAGACACC
>JAICVT010000363.1 GCA_025935235.1 Ktedonobacterales bacterium
CGGTCGCAGTAATCGTTGAGCGCGCTGATGGCGAATTGCAAGGCGATCATCCCGACCACCGTCACCAGCAGGCGCGTGGGATCAGGCCGCCCGCGCGCCGCCAGCAGCGCGAAGAGCGCGTAGGCCAGCGCCGTGACGAGGCTCGGCCCCGGATGCGTCATCACCCAGAGGCCGACAAGTCGTTCACGCGCGCGCACACCCGCCGAGACGCGCTCACTTGCGTTCATGGGCGCGCTCCCGCTGGAAGGGCTGGCGCATCCTCGCCTGCGCTGATCGCCGCTGCGGCTGGTTGGCCGTCCACGGCGCCGCGCGGCTTGACGCCGATCTGCAAGCCCTGGCCTGGCGCCGTCAGCAGACGAATCGGGCGGCGTGGCGTCAGCCCAGCCTGCGCCTGCCAATCCGCCATCTCGGCAAATGTCCAGAAGCCCGACGCGCTGGTGAGCGCGAAGTAGAGGTCGCCAATCGCCGCCGACATGCGATCACTGCGCCGTCGCTGCTCGCGCACGCCATCCTGAATCACCCAGAGGCCGCCGGGGCGTAGCGCAATGCTAATGCGCGCGGCCAGGGCCTCAATCGCGGGCGCATCGAAGTGGTGCAGCAGGTTGGCCATGTAGATGACATCCCAGGCCGCGTCGCCGAGGTCCGCCGTCAGCGCGTCGCCCGGCTGCCGCGTCACACGCTCGCCTACCGCCGCGAGGTCGGCGGGGAGCGGCGGCGCGGCCTCCAGCGCGGCGGGCAGATCGAGCACGGTCGCGCGCAGTTGTGGGTGGCGCAGGCAGAAGCGCGCAGCGGCCAGCCCATGCCCGCCGCCGATATCCAGCAGGGTCGTCGCGGTGGGCGGCACGGCGACGCGCCAGACCACCTCTGGCAAGACGAGCCGCGCGATTACCGCCATTCCCTGCTCATATTGCCGCCAGTCGGCCTCGCTGAGCCGCTCGTGAAACGCCAGCGGCTGCCCCGTCTGGATGAAGCGTTCGAGGTCGCCGAGCCAGTCCCATTGCAGATAGTTATAGCGGATATAGGCGCTGAGATCGGCGGGGCTGCCCGCACGTAGCCAGCGCTGCGCCTTCGGTCCCAGACGCCAGACGCCGTGCGTCTCTGCCACGTAGTCGGCGCTGGCCAGCGTCGCCAGCAGCGCGGCAGTCGCGCGCGGCTCGGTGTGGCAGGCCTCCGCCAGCGCGGCCAGCGTCAATGGACCCGGCGTGAGCGCATCGAAGACGCCAAGCTGCGCACCCGCCATGATGCTGCGCGCCAGCACGAGCGGCGGGAAGACCTCGACAATCGGTTCAGGAATCTTGCCGAGCGCCAATGCCAGTCGCTCTAGCAGCGTCTCCGCGATGATCCCTACCCGCATGGCTGATGTCTCCTCTCGACCTTGCCGTCGCCGCTCGCAGCCTGCTCTCGGCCTTGCCGTCGCCGCTCGCAGCCTGCTCTCGGCCTTGCCGTCGCCGCTCGCAGCCTGCTCTCGGCCTTGAAAGGCCGGAGCACGCGGACGCAGCCTGAAGGCCGGTCAGCGCGCAGCCGCCGTAGGCAGCGCCAAACGGGCATTTATGCCCCGTCGCACCGTGCGCCGGCCTTTCAAGGCCGCGACCGCCTGCCGATTAGAAGCGCAGTAGGCACGTTTCGAGCGTCAGGCCGGGGCCAAACGCCATCATCACGCCCCACTCGCCACGGCGCGGCTTGCCAGAGCGCAGCAGCGCTTCCAGGATCAGCAGCACGGTGGTTGAGGAGCAGTTGCCACGGTCGCGCAAGATCTGCCACGAGAGCGCCATCTGCTCGTCGCGCAGCTCCAACTGCCGCTGGATGACCGTCAGGATGCTTGGGCCGCCGGGATGGACGATCCAGTGGGTGATGTCGCTCACGCGCAGACCGTGCGGCGTGAGCAGCCCTTCCACCGCGCCGCCGATGTTGCGCCGCAGCGTCACGGGCACGCGCGACGATAGCCCCATCACAAAGCCTTCATCACTGATCGTCCACGACATCTGCGCGGCGCTGGCAAAGTCCGCCACGCAGAAGGTATCCACGACTTCAGGGCCAGTCGCCGCCTCATCATTCCCGATCACCAGCGCCGCTGCGGCGTCGCCAAAGAGCGCCATCTGCACCATCGTCTCTGGATCATCAGTGCGCCGCATATGCAGGCTGCTCAACTCGACACAGAGCAGCGCCGCCGTCGACTCAGGGTACGCCCGCAGCGTCGCAAGGCACTGGCGCAGTCCCACCAGCGCGCCATAACAGCCCATATGCCCGATGCTCACCCGCCGTACCGAGCGCGGCATCCCCAGGTCGCGCGCCAGGAGCGCATCCAGACCTGGAGCCGCATACCCTGTGCATGAGACGACATAGAGATCTGTAATGTCGTGGGCGGTGCGCGGCAACCGCTCATCGTGCAGCGCCGAGCGCAGCGCTTCATCACCCAGCGTGTAGGCCGTCTCGCGATAGACCTCCATCCGCTCACCCGTCGCGCGGCGCCGCTGATAGAAGTCGTGAATGTCTACCGCGCACTGCCGCTCCTCGACCTGTACGCTGCGAAACGCCTGCTCGAGCGCACGGGCGCGCGCGGCCTGTTCGGGGCGCTCGCGCCAGTCGGAGCCGAGCAGGTAGCCCTGCGTGAACGCCAAAATGTCGTCCTGCCGATAGTGGAATGGCGGCTGGGCCGAGCCAATCGCGAGGATACGTGGATGAAGCTTCACCTCTATTGCTCCTGGGTCGCGGTGAGTGGCGTCGGGCAGTGGCATGCTAGACGACCAATCGTAGCAGATAGCCGGGGCGCAAGACGGCGCTGGCCGGGAGAAAATCGCCCGTCACGGCGACGATGGTATCGGCCATCGCTTTGTGGCGACCAAGTGTACGCGCGATGTGGTCCATCAGCGGTGGATATTGCACCGCCGTCTGGATGATCTGCTCGATCAGGCGCTTGCCGCGGAAGGCGCGCTGGTGGGCGCGGTCATATGCCGCCAGCCGCGCCGCCGAGAGATCGTTCGCGGCGAGCGCAGGCAGCGCTACCTCTGACGCCAGCCCGGCGCCAAAGAGTGCGCGATAGATGCCCTCGCCTGTGAAGGGATCGTAGTAGCCGGTGGCGTCGCCTACCAGCAGCAGATGCGCGTCCGAGAGGCGCCGCGCGCGTACACTCAGCCGACTGACGGCCAGCGTGTGGCGCTCGACGACCAGCGAATCCAGCCGACCGCGCAGCGCGGGAAACGTCTGGAGCGCATCGAGCAGGAAGGCTTCGGGTTTGCCAGCCAGGCTGCGGCCGTCGCGCGCCTCATCCACCACCATCGCCACGTTGCAGAGGCCGCCGCGCTCTGGCGGCTCCAGCGGCGCTACGCCCACATAGCGCCGCCCGGCGACGTGCATCTCGCCATATGCGCCGACCCCCGCGATGCCGCGCATGTGGGCGACCAGCGCGATCTTGCGCATGTGGCTGACGACATGCAGCCCCAGCCGCCGCGCCACCGTCGAGTGCAGGCCATCCGCCGCCACCAGCAGCCGCGCTTCGATTGGCTCGCTCGCCGCGCCAACTGGATGCAGCCGCCAGTCGCCATCGTCGAGGCGCTCCATCTGCCCCAATCGCCAGCCCTCGCGTGTCTCGGCTCCCGCGCGCCGCGCCCCCATCAGAATGGCGGCGTCGAGCCGACTGCGCGGGATGACCAGCCCCGTCTCGAAGAGGCTGGCGCCGTCTAGCCCGCGTGTCGCGGCGAAGTCGCCCTGAAACGTGCTGCCATTGGGCGCGAAGATGCGGAAGCCGCGCAGGCGATGCGGGCGCGCCTCATCGAGCAGGTCGCTGATGCCCAACTGCGCCAGCAGTGGCTCCGCCGCCGGGCTGAGATACTCGGCGCAGGGCTTGTCGCGCGGGAAGGTGGCGCGATCCACCAGCGCGACATGCTGCCCGCCGCGCGCCAGGTGGATAGCGGTGGCGGCGCCTGCCGGGCCAGCGCCGACAATCGCGACATCATAGCGCATCGGAGCCTCTTTCGCCGCGCTCGGTTACGTGGCCCGCCGTCAGCGCCAGGCGATAGGGGAAGCCGACGCGCACCTGCGCGTGACGCAGGCCAGCGGCGTCGGCCAGCGCGCGCGCCTCGGCGGCAGAGTAGGCGCGGCGCACCGAGACGGGGCCATCGTGGCAGGTCATGGGGTCCATGCGCGCCAGGCGGGTCAGCGCCACCACCCCCACATAGGCCAGCGGCGAGCGCACGACATCGAAGACCAGCACGCGCCGCCCCACGCGCGCCAGCGAACG
>JAICVT010000167.1 GCA_025935235.1 Ktedonobacterales bacterium
CTCGCGGGCTTGCTCCATCCAGCGCCGCGGCATGGGGCGGCCACAGCGCTCCCATCGCCCAGGGAGCGTCGCGCTGAGATCGCGTGCGACAGCGCCGAGCGAGCGAAAGCCCGACGGAGCCGGGATCGCCAGACGGCGGAGCAGGCCACCAGCCACCTCAACCGCCTCCTCGATGCCCACATCATTCAGCGAGCGCTGGTGATCCAGCCGCTCCAGCAGCAGCGCCCCGCGCGCTGGATCTGAGGCGAGCAGCCGCACGGCGCCTTGTCCATCCCAGGCAGCCAGCGCCGCCGCCTCGTCGGCGTTCGACTCATCCTTCCACGACACTTTCAGCGCGCACAACTCCTCAGAGCGGCGAACGGGAATGACCAGCCCGAGACCGCCGTGCATACTCGAACCATCAGGCGCCAGACGCCAGCGCTGGCACAGCTCCTCGATCAGTGCGGGCAGCGCCTCGATCCAGGCGCGGCCAGCAGGCCCTTCTCGCAGCGCGGTCGCCGCCGCAAAGTCCGGTGGAACCGCGATCCTCACCATCGCCCGTCACCCTTCCCGTGCGCCACTCGTCGCACGCGAGCGCGCTTGCCCGCGTGCGGCGAGTGGCGCGAGTCAGCTCACCCGCTGGATGTGCAGCAGATACTCCTTGCGGTTGAGCGGATTGTAGTCCATACGCTTGCGGGTCGGGAACGCGCCCACCAGCTTGCGGTAGCCGCCTTCCTCAATCAGCAGCGCGCCCTGGCCCTCAGTGAACGAGGGCAGCGCGCGCCTGAACTCCTCGGTGGTTGCGACCGGCAGCGACCCGGTCAACTGGAAGGTCTCGCCGCGCAGGATGGGCTGGTCGTAGACTGCGCGCTGCGCCGACAGCCGGAACATAGCCGCACTGATGGCGAACGTGGGAACGCTCAGCTCGAACTGGTTGATCGGCTCGTAAACATCCGTGCCAGCCCGCGCCAGCGCCTGCATCACCACCAGCGGCGTCAGACGCCGGAAGTCGCTGGCCTTCGATCCTGGCGGCCAGACGGTATAATCGAGCGTCACAGCGGCGTCCGTCACCTCCCAGCCGAAGAGTCCCTGCGCCAGCGTCGCGCGCGCCATCTCCTCGACGATGCGGGCATAGGCCAGCGGCAGGATGCCGGGGGTGAAGTGGTAGGTCAGCCCATCGCCGAGCGGCCCCGGCGCGATCTTAAAGCCCACCGTCGCGTTGAACGGATTGTCCTCCGCGCCAGTGAACTCCACAGCGCGCCCCACGCCGCGCGGCTTCTCGACGCAGACGATCGTGGTGGGCGCGAAGCGAGCCGACAGGCCAAAGCGCTCGGCAAGCGTCGTCTCGATCACCTCCTTCTGCACCTCGCCAAAGATGCGGAGATAGATCGCCTGGTTTGTGGGATCACGCAGGACGGCGATCAGTGGGTCTTCCTCCGCCAGCTCCAGCAGCGCCTGATAGAGCCGGTGGTCGTCGGCGGCAAGCTGGGCTTTGATCTGCGTCTCCAGCCGGGGGATAGCGAAGCGCAGCGCGTGTGCGTGGTCGGACCACCCGCCCAGCGCATCGCCGATCCGCGCGTCTTTCAGTCCCCAGACCTTGCAGAACTCGCCCGCGCCTACCACTGGCGTCTGCTCGGTCTTGCCCATCTGAAACAGGTGCAGCTTCTGGACCTTGCCGATATGGATCTCGTCGCCGCCGTCGCGCGTCCTGCGGCGCAGCTCGATCGCGCTCTTCACGCGCAGGCTGCCCGCGAAGACCCGCGCATAGGCCACCTTCTCGCCCATCGCCGTGCGCTCCAGCTTGAAGACGACCGCCGCGAGGGGAGCGTCTTCGAGGTCGCTGGAGGAAGGCAGCAGGCGGACGAGATCGGCCAGCAACTCGCGCACGCCCGCGCCGGTGATAGCCGAGCCGAAGAAGACGGGGTAGAGTCGCCCGGCGCGACTCTGCCGCTCCAGCTCCGCGCCGAGCCGCGCCGCCGAGAGCGAGGCGCCGCCGACGTAGGCGGCCAGCAGGCGATCATCGCCCAGCGCGAGCTGCTCGATACAGTCCTGGCGGAAGGCGGGATCGCTGAGATCGTTGCGGATGACGCACGCCTGCTTCGCGCCAATGCGCTCGACGCGATAGAGCGGCAGAATGCGCTCGGTGAGCCGCTCGCGGATGCGCGCGAGGAGCTGATCGGCCTGGGCGCCGCCGCGATCAATCTTGTTGATGAAGATCAGCGTGGGGATGCGCAGCTTTTGCAGGGCGGAGAAGAGAATCGTGGTCTGCGGCTGGATGCCTTCGACGGCGGAGATCAGCAGGATGGCGCCATCGAGGACGCTGAGCGAGCGCTCGACCTCGGCGAGGAAGTCGGCGTGTCCGGGGGTATCAATCAGGTTGACTTTGTGGTCGTTGACGAAGAACGAGACAACGGAGGCTTTGATGGTGATGCCTCGTCGCCGCTCCAGCTCCAGCGAGTCGGTCTGGGTCGTGCCGCTATCTACCCGGCCAATCTCGCTGATGACATGGGTTTCATACAGAATGCGCTCAGTCAGGCTGGTCTTTCCAGCGTCGACGTGCGCCACGATGCCGATGTTCAGCGTAGTCACGCAGTATGGTCCTGTTCTTTGCTCGCATGAGCGTCTCCTCTGGCGTGAAAAGCATGATCTGTCGCCGCATGGTCGTCTTTCTCCCTTTCTGTGGCCGCGCGACGGCTGATGGCTGCCGCGCGGCAAACTGTATGGCCTAATGTAGCACAAACGAGCGCGCCCCCACCCCCACCCCTCCCCCGCTGTGCGGGAGAGGGGAGCTACGGCCGTGGCGCGTGGTAGCGCTCGTTTCCCTTGCCCTGCGGGAGAGGGCTGGGGTGAGGGCGCGCCTACATGCCTGCGCTGCCCTCGCAGACCGCCAGGGCACGGCGGGCGAGCGCTGGCACGCCCTCGCCGAGGCTGGCGAAGAAAGGGTCGTCGGTCGTGCCAGCCAGATGGCGCTTGTAGCTGCCCTCCAGCAGGATCGCTAGCTTCCAGATCGCCAGCGCGACGTAGAAGGCGACGTGATCCATCTGGCGGCCCGTGCGCGCGGCGTAGCGCTCCACCAGCTCGGCGCGCGTGAGGAAGCCAGGCTGCGCCGAGATGTCCCAGGCGGCGTCATCCGGCCCGCCGAAGTGGAGATCACCTAGCTCACGCCAGAACGAGAGCAGATAGCCGACATCCGCTAGCGGATCGCCCAGCGTGGCCATCTCCCAGTCGAGGATGGCGAGGGCGCGGGCGGGCGGCTCTGGCGCGAACAGCAGGTTATCCAGGCGATAGTCGCCGTGCACCAGCGTGGCGGAGCCCGACTCTGGCAGATGCGTGTGCAACCAGGCGGTCACGGCGTCGAGGTCGGGCAGCGGGCGATTGCGCGAGGCGTCGAGCTGACCCGTCCAGCGGCGCAGTTGGCGCTCCAGATAGCCCTGCGGCTTGCCCAGGTCGGCCAGCCCGACGGCCTGCCAGTCCACAGCGTGCAGGTCTGCCAGCCGGTCAATCAGCTGCTCGCCCAGCCCGCGCCGCGCCGCCACATTGGCCTGGAAGGCGGGCGGCAGCGTCGCGCGGATCACCACGCCCTCGACCCACTCCATCAGGTAGAAGGGCGCGCCGACGATGGTGGGATCGTCGCAGAGCAGCAGCGGGCGCGGCGCGGGAACGCTGGTCTGCTCCAGCCCGCGCAGCACGCGATACTCGCGTCCCACATCATGCGCGGTGGGCAGCAGCGGACCACGCGGTGGCCGACGTAGCGCCCAGCGCTCAGCTCCGCGCGCGATGGCGAAGGTCTCATTTGAGTGGCCGCCACGGATGCGCTCCACTCGCAGGGGCGCCGCGGCGTCTGGACCGGGCAGCGCCTCGGCCAGATAGCGGCCCAGCGCCTCGGCGTCGACCAATTCGGACAAAGAGGACGATGCGGGCGGCGTGTCTGGCTGATCGCTCATGCGGAAGACCTCCCTTACGCTCGCATTGCCGCGAGGAACGGCGTCTGCTCTGGCCCACAGTATACGCCGCACAATACGCCACGATAGTCGCCTCCACTGGCAGTCGAGGCGACGCCCAACGTATGCTGAAGGCGCTGGAGGTAGGCGGCCAGCGCCAGAGAGCGCATGGCGCCTGCGGAGAGGTGGGGGCGCGCAATGCTGGATGTCGAGAGCCTTTCGCCGATTCCCTATCGCATCGTCTATCTGGTGCGGCACGGTCAATATGAGGCGACACTGGCGGCGCCTGACCCCGGCGATGGCCCTCTGACGGACTTGGGCCGCGATCAGGCGCACCACGTCGGGCGCCTCCTCAGTGGCTACGAGGTGAGTGTCATCCACCACAGCACGCTGATCCGCGCAACCGAGACGGCGCAGATCATCGCCGGCTATCTCCCCGACGCCGAACTGCGCGCCTCGCCACTGCTGAAGGAGTGCCTGCCGAGCGTCGCGCCCGCCGCGCTGAGCCTGCTGGGCGCCACCGCTACCCCCGACCATCTGCGCCGCAGCGACCGGCAGGCGCGGCAGGTCTTTCGCCAGTGGTTCCAGCCTCCAGCGGCTGATGCTGGCGAGACGGCCAGAGAGATCATTATCTCCAGCGGCAATCTCATCAGTTACCTCGTCTGCCGCCTGATCGGCGCATCGGGCAAGCAGTGGATCCACACGACCATCCAGCACTGTGGCATCAGCGAGATCGTGCTGGGCGGCGGACGCGAGCGGCTGTTGTTGCGCCACAACGACACGGGTCACCTGCCGCGAGAAATGCAGACGATCTGAGGGGCGGACCCTCACCCCAACCCCAACCCTCTCCCAGGGGGAGAGTGAGAAGAGCGCTATCTTGTGGCGAAAATCATCGGGCCTCCGTGCAGTGTATGCCTCATACCAAATCCGTCCCAGTAGTTGTCATCTCGAATAGTAGCCCTGATTTCAAGCGCCGTCCCCCCATGAGCACATGACAACTGCCCAGACGAACCCCATATCATGCGCCAGCGCAACGAATGTCGGGAGGCATGCAAACTCCCCTCGCCCTCTGGGAGAGGGACAGGCATGAGGACCGCAGAGCTTCAGCGGGGCAGCGCGTAGGTCATCGGCCCAACGAGCGCGACCATCCCTTTCAGCTCCATCATCGCCAGCGCGCCGGAGACGAGCGCGACCGGCAAGCCGCTGGCCCGGCACAGGTCGTCAATGTGCCGCGGGTCGCCCGCCGCGCGCAGACAGGCGATCAGCGCGGCCTCGGTCTCGTCGGCGGGCAGCGCCTCGCGCAGCTCCATCTGCTGCGGAACCATGCTCAGGTTCAGCTCGGTCAGCGCGTCTTCCGCCGAGAGGATCAGCTTCGCGCCGTCCTGGATCAGCCGGTTGGCGCCTGCGCTGCCCCGGTTGGTGATGGCGCCCGGCACGGCGAAGATGTCGCGGCCCTGCTCGGCAGCGAAGCGCGCGGTAATCAGCGCGCCGCTGGCCTCAGGGGCCTCCGTCACCAGCACCGCAAGCGAAAGCCCGCTGATGATGCGGTTGCGCGCGGGGAAGTTGCCCGCCTCGGGCTGGGTTCCCGGCGGAAACTCCGTCACGATGGCGCCCTGCTCCACGATGCGCGCCGCCAGCCGCGCGTTCTCTGGCGGATAGACCAGATCGGGGCCGCAGCCCAGCACAGCGATGGTGCGCCCGCCCGCGCTGAGCGCCGCGCTGTGGGCGTGGGTATCAACGCCGCGCGCCAGCCCGCTGACGATGGTGACGCGCTGCGCCGCCAGATCGCCCGCCAGCAGATCGGTCACATGCCGGCCATAGGCGCTGATGTTGCGGGTGCCGACGACACCAACCGCCAAATCATCTTCGGGGAGCAGCCGCCCACGCACGTAGAGCACGGGCGGCGGAGCGGGAATCTCGCGCAGCAGCCGCGGATACTCGGCGTCCACCACGCGCAGCGCGCCGATGCGCTGGCGAACGATCCGCTCCAGCTCGGCGGCAGGGATGATGCCACGACGCTGGCGCTCGAAGGCGCTGGCGGTGCGCTCATCCAGCCCGGCTGCACGCCAGTCGGCGGGCGCCGCCTCCCACGCGCCGCGCGCCGAGCCGAAGGCGTCGAGCAACAGCGTGAAGCGCGCCGGGCCGATGCCCTTGACGCGATTGAGCGCCAGCCAGTACGGCAGATCGGGGTCGTCCAGCGCGCCGACCGGGCGCATCGGGTCGGGCGCCTCCGCGGGCGAGGAGAGATAGGGCTGCGCGGGTGGCGGCGTCCAGCCTGGCAGTTCGCCCGTCATGGCAGCCACGTCCGGGAGTTCCTCGGATGGCTCATCCGGGAAGAGCGGAGCCGCGTCGTCGTTGAGCGCAGTCGCGCGCGCGCCTCGCCGCCTGGACGCCATCCACTTCCACCCTCTTCCTGACGCGCTGCTCGCGCTCGTCCGGCCGCTCACCCGGCTGTCTGATACAACGCGAAAGCGGCAGGCGGTGTAACGCGCGACGCGATTGGCGCTACATGGAGGACTCACAGAGGTGAGTGGCGCCCCAGATGCGTTTGTGGTCGCCAGGGGCATCCTGATGCGACAGGAGAAGGGAGCGCAGGCAGATGGAGCGCACAAATCGCGGAGATCGCGTGGATCGCGTGGATCGCAACGATGATCGAGAGCAACGCCCATCGGATGACGACGGGCTGAAGGCCGATCTGGCGAGCGGCGCCGACAAGGCCAAAAAGGGAGCCAAGAAGGCGGCGAACTTCTGGACCAAGATCAGCGAAGACTGGATGCTAAACTTCTCCGGCATGCTGGCCTACAACTATCTGACCGCCATCGCGCCGATTCTGCTGGCTGTGCTGGCTATCTCCGGGTTTGCGCTCGACTCACTCTCGCCCGCAACCTACCAGGCGTTCGTCCAGGGGCTGTCGGGCCACTTCCCGGCTGGCTCCGGCAATTCGTTTGTCACCAGCGCGCTGGCGGCCCTGCGTCGCAGCGCAGGCGTGCTGCTGATCATCGCGATCGTCACGGCGATCTTCTCCGGCTCGCGGCTCTTTGTCGCGCTGGATAACGTCTTCGCCGTCATCTTTCGCGTGGATGTGCGGCCGCTTGTCAAGCAGAACATCATGGCTGTGCTGATGATGCTGCTGTTCCTGGTTCTGGCGCCGCTCTCGTTCTTCGCCTCCAGCGTGCCGGGACTCGTCCTGAGCTACGTGCTGCCCAGGGGCATCCAGAGCAACGGCGTCGTGCTGACGGTCGAGGGGTTCATCGGCGGCGTGATCGTCGCGTTCATCCTGTTTGGCGTCATCTACTATGTCGTGCCGAACACGCAGCGCAGTTGGGCCAACACCTGGCCGGGCGCGCTGACGACCGCCGTGCTGCTCAACCTCTTTGAGGTGCTGTTCCCGATCTACCAGCGCATCTTCCTGAAGAACGCGGGACTCGGCTCGGCCGCCGGGCTGGCGGTGGTCATCCTGATCTTCCTCTATTACGTCGGCGTCATCACTCTGCTGGGCGCCGAGATCAATTCGTGGGTGAGCGGACTGCGCCCACTGGGGGCGACGCTGCCGCAGCTCTTCCGCAATGAGCGCGAGGAAGGCGTCGGCGAGACGCCGCGCGCGCTGGCCCGACAAGAGGAGCATGAGGAGCGGCAGTCCGAGCGGCAGGCTGAGCGAGAGGAGCGGGCGCCCGGACGGCCAGCGCGGCCTGCGAAGGGCTTCGCTGGCGCGCTGGCCGCGCTGCGTCGGCTCGGCCCGCGCTCACCCGATGACCGGCTGCGCTCGACGTAGCCAGGCCCCCACCCCACCCCCTCCCCCGCCGCGGCGGGGGAGGGGCTTTTGGCTTTGGCCCCCTGCTGGGGCCAATCTGCCTGAGTCGCCTGTTGGCAAGCGCTACGCGCTCTTGCCGAGTATGCTACACTGCTTGGCAGAACGCGGCAGCCCTGGCACGAGGAGGCGCGCAATGTCGAACGCATCCCCCACGGTCTTCATCGCTTACGCGCGCGCGGATACCGCGCATGTCGAGCCTATCGCCGCGATGCTGCGCCAGCGCGGATACTCCGTCTTCTTTGACCCCGCCAGCGTCCACGGCGCTGGCGACTACGTTCGCCAGAGCCAGCGGGCGCTGGCCGAGGCGGACGCGCTGATCGTCTGCTGGACCCGCGCGGCGGCGCGCTCGCCGTGGATCGAGTCCGAGGCGCGCGCGTTTCAGTCGCAGCTAGCGCGCGGCGGCGCCCGCAGGCTGATCCCCGTCTGGCTGGACGCCACGCCGCTGCCCACCGCGCTGGCGAGCTATGACGCCGTGGATGGGTCGAGCGCGACGCCCGCGAGCATCGCCGACATGCTCGCGCAGTCGCTGGGCGCTGCATCGCCTGCTCCTTCGCCTGCCCCAATGCCAGCCGCATCCCTTCAGCCTGCCGCCCCGACCTCCGCTCGGGCTGAAGCCACAGGCGAAGCTGGCCAGGGTGTTCCATTGCTAGAACCGAGCGTCTTCATTGCCTTTGCGCGCTCCGATCAGGCGCGGGTCGAGGCTATTGCGGCGCGGCTGCGCGACGACGGCTATCATGTCATCTTTGACGCGACCGGCGCGCATGGGCGTGGCGATTATGTGCAAACGAGCCAGCAAGCGTTGAACGACGCGACGACGCTCGTCGTCTGCTGGTCGAAGGCTGCCGCGCAATCGCCCTGGGTGGCGTCGGAGATGCGCGTCTTCCTGGCGCGGAGCGTGCGCGGCGACTACATCCAGGTCGTCCTGGCGCGACTGGATGACGCCCCCATGCCGCCGCAGATCGCACACTATCCAATCGTCGAGGGCGCGCTGATGTCGCCCGACACGCTCGCCGACGAGGTTGCGTCGGCCATCAGTGGCAGTAGCGCGCTTGCCGACGTCATGCCCGCAGCAGGCGCCTCGGCGCCTGACTGGGACTTTGACGAGGTGCGCTCGGTAGAGGGCGATCTCGCCGATGCCTCCGCTCCGTCGCCGCAGGGCTGGGCGGACGGAGAGGAGGCCGCTGCGCCATCTTCCTCCGGCGCGTCGTGGGGCAGCCCGCTAGATGACACATTGACTCGCGCGCCCGTGCCAGAGAGTGAAGGGCCTGGGCGGGCGCCCGCGCCGGAGGTCCTTCACGAGTCCGTCCCCATACCGCCGTTCGCCGCGCCGCCGCCACCTCCAATAGTGGCCCCGCCCGCGCCGCCGATCTATACGCCGCCTCCGGTCGCGGCGCCTGCGCCAGGAGCGCCACCCAGCTACGGAGGACCGCAGCCGGCGCCGCAGCCGATCACGCAGCCGCGCGGCAAAGGCGTGGTGGCTGGCGAATCGGCGGACGCCCTGCCGGGCAGCCTGGAGCAAGTCACCTTCACAGCGTATCACCCGCGCGAGATTCAGGCGCAGCAGTGGGAGCCGATGCTGGTCTTCATCTCGCTCGATACCGCCGCCGCGATGGCGCAGGTGGCCGGGTCGGCGGCGGAGCGGCTGGGCGGCAAGCTCGATCAGTATC
>JAICVT010000255.1 GCA_025935235.1 Ktedonobacterales bacterium
GCGTCAATCGCCGACTCCATCACATCGCCCGGCTGGAGATATTCTGGCGGCGTGCGCCCGTGGCCGACGCCAGCGGGCGTGCCTGTGGCGATGATGTCGCCCGGCTCCAGCGTCATCACCTCCGAGAGCGATGCGATGATGGTCGCCACGTCATAGAGCATGTGCGCTGTCGTGTCGGCCTGCTTCACCGCGCCGTTGACGGTCAGGCTCAGCGTCAGCGTCTGGGGATCGGGGATCTCGCTCGCCGTGACGATCCACGGCCCCATTGGGCAGGAGCCATCCAGGCTCTTGCCGGTGAACCATTGCAGGCCCGGCGCATGTTGCAGGTCGCGCGCGCTCAGATCGTTGACGACGGTATAGCCGAAGACGTGGCTCAGCGCGTCCTCGCGCGCGATGTGGCGTCCGGCTCGCCCGATGACGACGCCCAGCTCCACCTCCCAATCGAGTTTGCGCGTCACGCTGGCGTCCAGCGGGATGTCATCGAAGGGGCCAGTGACAGCGGTGACGGCCTTGGTGAAGATGTTGGGGCGCGCCTGGCCAACGGGCGCCTGCTCGCCACTGGCGCGCAGCGATTCGGCGGCGTGCTCGGCATAATTGCGCCCCACGCACAGGATATTCTTGGTTGGCCGGGGGATCGGCGCCAGCAGGCGCGCGGCGCTCAGCGTGAGGGCAGCGTCTTCGGGCGCGGCGCTGGCGAGCTGCGCGATCCGCTCCAGCGCCCGCGGACCCGCCGCGATCAACGCCAGCATGTCGCGCAGCAGCTCGGGCGCCTCGCGCGCCTCAGGCGCATTCAGCATCGTCGCCGCGCGCGGCAGGTCTACCAGCTCGCCATTGCGCGCCGCCCCCAGCCGCACACTGCCATCGTCGGCGCGGAAACTCGCTAGTCGCACGGGTCGCTCCTCATTGCTCGTCCATCGTCGCGGGCCGCTGAATCTCGTCGCGGGCAGGCGACTATCCGCGCCTATATCCCGCACAGCCAGTCTATCATGCGAGCGCTGGCGCCGCCGATGCGTACTGCTCTACCGACCAACCCAGGAGCGTCGCAGGAGTCGCGCGTCGCGTATCAGATCAGAGGAGCCGCTGGATGGATCCACGTCGCGCATCGCGGCGGCCCGCGCCGCGCGCGCCCTACGCCGCCGGCGAGGACCTCGCCACGCCCACCATGAGCGCCACGCCGCGCGCGCCTCGCCGGACACGCCAAGAGGCCGCGGACGAGCCGCCGCGCGCTGGCTATCGCGTCGGTGAGGAGGCGCTTGCGGGCGCGCCCGCTCGGCGCAGGCGTGGCGCGGCGCCCGCACGACTGGCTGGGAGGGCCATCCGCGCGGCGGGCAGGCGACTGCGGCGCGTCTCGCCCATGCGCGCCCTGGCGCTCGCGGCGCCACTGGTGGCCGTCCTGGCGCTGCTGCTCTGGCTCAGCTTCGGCTCCTACTGGCAGGTACGCCATGTGCGCATCCAGGGGACCGACGACGCCACGCTGCTGGCGCTGGCGCGCGCCCAGCGACTGACCGGCTGCGACGCCTTCCGCTGCGAGTTCAGCGCCGCCCAGCGCGCCATCGCGGCCTCGCCGCGCGCCCAGGCGGTCAGTGTCAGCGTCGTCTTTCCCGACACCGCGCTGGTCAGCATCACCCCGCGCCCGCCTGTCGCGCTGTGGACCGCGCAGGGGCAGACCTGGGCGGTCGGCGCGGATGGCGTCGTGGTCGGCTCGACACAGCGCGACCCCTCGCTGGCGCGAGCCGACGCGGCGCGGGTGGATGATCCCGCCGAGCTCGCCTTCGCTGGCCACACGCCACAGCCAGGCAGCCGCATGAATCCAGCGTTGGTCGCTATGGCAAGTCAGTTGCGTATCAGCGCATTAGCAGTAGGGCTTCAGCTCTCGACGCTGCGCTACTCGGCGCAGGACGGCTTCACGGCGCGGGCGCCTGATGGCGCGTTGATCATCTTCGGCTCGCCCGATGACGCCCAGGCCACGCTGGCGGATGCGACCGGCGCAGCGCCCGCCGTGGCGTCGACATCGAACCCGTCGCCCGCGTCGGTCGCGCGGGGCGCCCGCATCCAGATGGAAGCGGCCAGCGCCATCCTGAAGCGGCTGGCCCAGACGGGCGCCAGCGCCAGCGTGATTGACGTCCGCTGGGGCGCGCATCCCTACTACCGCTAACCGATCAGAGCAAACCGATCAGAGCGGAGCGAGCATTGTGCGGCGGCCATAGCTCCCCTCTCCCGCCTTGGCGGGGGAGGGGCTGGGAGTGGGGGCCAGCCGCCTAACCATAGATCAGGGAAGAAGACGATCACCATGAAGGATAGACAGCAGAGCCAGTCTGGCGCCCGCCGCGCGCGCCACATCGTCGGCCTCGACCTCGGCTCGCAGGCCATCAAAGCCCTGATGGCGCGTGTCGAGCCAGATGGCGCGCTCTCATTCGTCGCGGGTGGCGAGTTCCCGTCCGAGGGCATCCGCGAGGGCATGGTCAGCGCGCCTGAGCAGGCCAGCGCGGCGCTGGTTGACGCGCTCGAAGCGCTGGAGCAGGCCAGTGGGACGCGCGTGCTGAGCGCGTATGTCGCGGTGGGCGGCTCGCTGGTGCGCAGTCAGGCCACCCACGCCCAGACGCCCGTCTCCCAGCCCGACCAGGAGATCAGTCTGCGCGAGGTCGAGCAGGTGATCGGCGCGGCGCGTAGCCCCAGCGCGGTCAATGCCCGCAGCGAGCAACTCCACGTCATCCCGCGCGGCTACAGCATTGATGGCGTCAGCGGCATCCCCAATCCCGTTGGGATGGTCGGCTTCGAGCTGGCGGTGGATACGTGCATCGTCACGGCTCCGCTCGCCGTCACCCAGAATCTCGTGCGCCTGCTCAACGCGACTGAGACGGCGCCCGATGATCTGATCGCCGGGCCGCTGGCGGCGGGCGAGAGCGTGCGAGCGCAGGCGGAGCTGGGGCTGCCCTTCGCCGTCGTGGATGTCGGCGCGCAGACGACAGGTCTGGCCATCTACGCCGATGGCGCCATCTGGCAATGCGATTGCCTGCCACTGGGCGGCGATGCGGTGACGCGGCAGATGGCGCACAAGTTGCGGCTCTCCTTCGAGATCGCGGAGACGCTGAAGCGCCGCTATGCGACCTGCCTGGCCAGCCACGCGCCAGAGGATGAGTTGATCGAGATGGAGCCAATCAGCGGCGCCGATGAGCTGCTCCCCGCGCGGCTGCTGGCGGAGATTGCCGCCGACGGCGCGCGCGAGCTGGCCGCAGCGCTGCTCGCGCAGTTTCAGCGCGCACAGCGGATGGGAGTGCGCCCGGCGGCGCTGCTGCTGACGGGCGGCGGCGGCGAACTGGAGGGCCTGGACGCCCTGCTCGCGAGCATCCTGCGTATTCCTGTCGAGGTGGCGCGGCCCTCCGAGCTGGCAGGCGCGCCACCGCCGCTGACACGCCCGGCCTTCGCCGTGGCCACCGGTCTGCTGCTGCTCGGCGCTCGCCAGCGTCGGCGCGTGGCGCCACGCCAGCCGACCAGAACCGCGCCGTTCATCGCTGATCTGCGACGCCTCTTCACCGTCCAGCGGTGAGCGCCGCCGAGCGAGCAGAGGGAGGGATAATCCCGCATGTCTACTGACTTCCCGCCGATCCCGCCGGATGACGCGCGCGAGGCGCTGCCGAACCTCCAGCGCGCGCGGGGTGATGAGCAGGACGGCGCCCAGACCGTGGGCGCAGCGGACGCGCTACGCCCCGTCGGCGACCTGACCACCCCGCATACCCGCCCGCTCGAAGCGCGGCCAGACGAGCCAGACCAGTCAGACTACGCCGACAACCAGCCGCGCGATGCCCGATGGCGCGACGAGCCAGCGGATGCGTCATCTGAGGAGCAAGCTGTCCAGCCGCATCCAGCCATACAGTTCGCGTTCGACACCGCGTCCAGCGCGCCACGGCTGATCGTCGTCGGCATCGGCGGCGCGGGCTGCAACATCGTCAACTATATGATCGAGTCGGGCATGGCGGGCGTGGAGTTCATGGCCATCAATGCCGACACGCAGGCCCTCGGCGCCTCGCGCGCCCACCATCGCATCGTCATCGGCGAGCATCTGACACGCGGCATGGGCACGGGCGGCGATCCCGCCATCGGCCAGCAGGCGGCGCAAGAGAGCTATCCGGAGCTGGTCGAGGCGCTCGATGGCGCCGACATGGTCTTCATCACGGCGGGCATGGGCGGCGGCGCTGGCACGGGCGCCAGCCCCATCGTAGCGCAGGCCGCGCGCGAGGCGGGCGCGCTGACGCTGGCCATCGTCACCACCCCCTTCGCCTTCGAGCGCCGCCGCCGCGTGGTCGCCGAGCAGGGGGTCGCGGCGCTGCGCTCGGTCGTTGACGCGCTCATCACCGTGCCGAATGAGCGGCTCGCCCAGATCGTCGGGCGCGACACCAGCCTCTTCGAGGCCTATCGCCAGGCGGATGAGGCCATGCGCGTCGGCGTGCAGGGCGTGAGCGAGTTGATTACCATTCCCGGCCTCATCAACGTTGACTTCGCCGACCTGCGCTCAGTGATGAGCGGCGCTGGCTCAGCCTACCTGGCGACCGGCTCAGCCAGCGGCGAGAACCGCGCCGAGCAGGCGTTGCGCGCCGCCCTCTCGAATCCGCTGCTGGACATTGACATCACAGGCGCGCGTGGGCTGATCTTCAACGTGACTGGTGGCGACAACCTGAGCATGCGCGAGGTGGAGCAGATCGCCAACGCGCTCAGCGCCGCCATCCATCCTGACGCTAACCTGATCTTTGGCGCGACGTATGACGCCAGCGCGGGCGACACCCTCAAGGTGACAGTGGTGGCGACTGGTTTCGAGCCGCATGTCGCGCCCGAAGCGCGTCCCTCTACCTGGACGCCGGGACGCATCTCGATGGCCCCGGAAAGCGCTCCGTCGCGTCCGCAGCCGCCGCTGCCCGGCAGAATGCGCTTCGACGACGAGCCGCTGCCCAGCCTGGCTGATTCTCCCACCTCGAACTACCAGCCCGGCTCTCGGCGCCCCTGGCAGGAGGAGGGGGCTGCACGGGCGACCGCCGACCAGCGAGCGGACGTAGTGGTCGGTCCGGGCGCGCCGCCCTCGCGGCCATCGAGCCAGCCGCCGAGCGGCGCGCCGATCAATCTGAACCCGCCGAGTCAGCCGCCAACCCGCGCCACGGCTCGGGAGCCTGCCGCGCCACAGCCCGCCGCGCCGCAGCCGAGCTACCCGCGCGAGCAGTATGCCGAGAACACCGAAGAGTTCGCGCGCGAGCCAGAACATGAGGAGCGGCAGGGATTTTGGGGCCGCCTCTTCTCATCGAATCCGCCACCGCACGCGCCGCCACCGCACGCGCCGCGCCCGTGATGGTTTGGAGGCGCGGACCTCTCCCCTTAACCCCCTTCCCTTCGCAGGAGAGGGGGAACCAGCAGCGTATTCGTGGCGCCCGTCGCGGCCCAGTTCTTCGGCGACGAACTCAGGCTTTCCCGCAAAGCGGAAAAGGGGCTTTCGGCTCCCCCTCTCCTCACGGGAGAGGGGGCTGGGGGTGAGGTTTACCGCGCGTCTTTCCACGCCCACCACTTCAGCAGCGCGGGGTCGTGTGGCTCTGGCCCGGCGAAGTAGACCGCGCAGCGCAGCGTGTAGAGCATGCAGCGGTCAATGTGGGCGCCACGCAGCGCGCACAGGTCATCATAGAGCGCCTGCGGGTCGGCGCCGTCGAGCTGGGCCACCGAGCGCACGCCCAGATCCCACAGGTCGCGCGCGATGCTGGCCCCCACGCCGGGAATGCGCCGCAGGTCGCGCAGCGCCTCCGCCTGCGCGATGTCGGTGCGATCACTGGTCTGTACCATCGCCTTGTCCCTCCTCTGCGTTCCGGTCATCGCTCTTCGCCGGGCTGGAGAAGCCGAGGATGTAGCCACTGGGGTCTTGCGCATAAAACTCTCGCGCGCCATAGAAGGTCGTCATCGGCGCTTTGATGATCGTGGCCTTGTCCTGAATGGCGCTGTGTAGCGCATCGGCGTCATCCACGCCGATATAGAGCGTCAGCGAGCCGCCGAGTGGACGATCAGCGAATTGCGGCAGCTCCTCCGCCAGGCTGTGGCGCGCTTGCAGCATGATCTCGACGCTGCCAGCCTTGAGCGACGCCCAGACGAACGGCGCCGCATCCGGCACGGTTGCGGTGACCGCAAAGCCCAGCGCCTCCCGATAGAACGTGATGGACGCCTCGACATCCTCCACCATTAGATTCGGCGTCAGTGACGTGAATGTCATGGTCTGCCTGCTCCTCACTCGCGCGCCGCGCCCGCGACGACCGCGACGCGGCGCGCTCCCATTGAACAATCGCTCTTGACCGAAGTATAAAGCGTATTGTGGTTCAATTCGGTCCGCATTTGCGGTGCGTTCCGCCAACCTGACGCGAATCTGGGAGTGAGCGCATGTCATACGCCGCCTACACGCCCGCGACGCGGCTGCTGGCGCTGCTCGATCTGCTGCAATCGCGACCGAGGCTCTCCGCGCAGCAGGTCGCCGAGGCGCTGGAGGTCAACAC
>JAICVT010000318.1 GCA_025935235.1 Ktedonobacterales bacterium
ATGCGCGCTACACCGAAGAAGCGTTTCGGCTCGACCATATGAGCGTGTATGAGTGGGTCGAGCGCTATGTCCAGGGCGGGCATGCGTCGCCAGCGGGGCGCTTTATCGCCAGCGCCTGTTCGGGCCTCTATGGACTAGATACACGCGAGCAGAGCGCCCTCAACCTGATCTATCTGCTGGGTGGCCAGCCCGCGTCGCGCCACTTCGCGCTGCCCAGCCCGATGCAGGGCAGCGCCAGAATCGCTGGCGGGAGCGAGCGCCTGCCGCACGCCATCGCCGCGAGCCTGCCCGCCGATTGCCTGCATCTGGAGCATCGCCTGGTCGCCATCGAGCGGGCGGGCGATGACGCGCTCAACCTGACCTTCGCCACGGCCAGCGGCCACACGCGCATCCAGTGCGACGCCGCCATCCTGACGCTGCCGTTCAGCGTTCTGCGCGGCGTGGACTACCAGCGCGCCGGATTCGACGCGCGCAAGCGAGCGGCCATTGAAGAGTTGGGCTATGGCACGATCTCAAAGCTCTTCCTGCAGTTCGACAGCCCCTGGTGGTATGAGCGCGGCCCGTGGCCCGACCCGCATGGCGGCTTCGTCATCACCGATCTCGACATCCAGACGCTCTGGGACGCGGGCGCGCCAGCATCGCGCGACCTGCTGGTTGACTACACCAGCGGCCCGCATGGCGCGGCCTACACGCCCGCCAGCCCCTACTCCGCCAGCGCCGACGCTGCCGATGGCTCGCTCGTCCAGCAGTATGCGCGGGACTGCCTGCGCCAGCTGGAGCGCCTCTTTCCGGGCGTCAGCGCGCACTACACGGGCCGCGCCGCGCTGAGCTATCCGACTGGTGACCCGCACCTGCTGGGGAGCTATGCCTGCTGGCGCGTCGGGCAATATACGGCGTTCGGCGGCTACGAGGGGGTCGCGCAGGGGCCGATCCATTTCGCGGGTGAGCATTGCTCGGTCGAGTTCCAGGGCTATATGGAGGGTGCCGCCAGAGAGGGCGAGCGCGCCGCGCGCGAGGTGGCTGAGGGCCGACCAACCGCGTCATAACCGCCGATTCTGTCATCTCCACGACGAAAGAGGACGCTCATGTCGCCGCTCTCCGCATGGGAGAACTTCTATGTCATCGTCGGCTCGTCGGCGGGCGCGCTGACCGGGCTGACGTTCGTGGCGATCACGCTGATCCCGGATGAGCGGCGGCGCGGCGCCAGTCTCTCGGTCCCCGCCTTCACCACGCCGACAGTGGTGCATTTCGCGATGGCGCTGCTGCTCTCGGCGGCGCTGAGCGCGCCGTGGCCGACGCTCGCGCCGTTGGCCGCGCTGCTGGTGATCGTCGGCCTCGGCATGCTGCTCTATGGCGCCATCATCGTGCGGCGGCTGGGCCGTGTGGATGAGTATCAACTCGTGCTGGAGGACTGGATTGTGTACGGCGTCTGCCCGCTGATCGCCTATGCCGGGCTGGTCGTCGCGGGGCTGCTGCTGGCGTCGAACGCGGAACCCGCGCTCTTCGTGGTCGCGGGCGCGCTGCTGGCGCTGCTCGCCATTGGGCTGCACAACGCCTGGGATCTCGTCACCTACATCGCGCTGCTGCGTGTCCAGCCGCCGGGCGATGGCGAAAAGCGGCAATGACCAGCGCATGCGACCGGTTATGATAAGCGAGGCAGGTCAGGGCGCTCGCGACGGTGGGATGGAGAGGCAGCGATGACGGAGCGAATCTGGGCAGGCATCGAGGGCGGCGGCACAAAGTTTGTGTGTTTGCTCGGCGTCGGGCCGGATGATGTGTTGGCGGTCGGCAGCTTCCCGACGACCACCCCAGAGGAGACGCTGGGCGCCGTGACGCGCTTCATCACTACCCATCTGGATGGGCGGGCGCTGGTGGCGGCGGGCGCAGCCTGCTTCGGGCCGATTGATCTCGATGTACGCTCGCCAGGCTATGGCTCGATCACCAACACGCCGAAGGCGGGCTGGTCGAATGTCAACGTCGTCGGCATCCTGCGCGAGCGCCTGGGCGTCCCCGTGCGGTGGGAGACGGATGTGAACGGCGCGGCGCTGGCCGAGCAGCGCTGGGGAGCGGCGCGCGGCCTGCGATCCGCCGTCTACTTCACGGTCGGCACAGGCATCGGCGGCGGCGCGGTCATTGATGGTCGCCCGCTGCATGGGCTGCTCCATCCCGAAATGGGACATCTCCCTGTGGTGGTCACGCCGGACGCGGCGGGCGCTGGCGTCTGCCCATTTCATGGCGGCGCCTGCCTGGAGGGCGTCGCGTCTGGCCCAGCGATCCAGGCGCGGGCAGGTCGGCCCGCCGAGCGCATCCCGCCAGAGGACCCGATCTGGGAGGAAGAGGCGCGCTATCTGGCCTTCGCCGCCGCGACTGTGACCTACACGCTCTCGCCACAGCGCATCATCTTTGGCGGCGGCGTCCTCAAGCAGGATCATCTCTTGCCGCGCATTCGCCAGCAGTTTCAGGCGCTGGTGAACGGCTACGTGCGGAGTCCAACCGTGACTGATGCTCTAGAGCAGTACATCGCGCCGCCGCAGCTCGGCGACCGCGCCGGGGCGCTGGGCGCGCTGGCCCTGGCGCTGGACCCAGACCTGGCGGAGTGAGCGTTGCGGCGAGACGCGCCGAGCATGCGGTTGAGCGAGGCTGAGGGGGATGCGATGGCTGATGCGGAGACGATCCATCAACAGGCGGCGCTGTCACTCCAGCGGCTGTGGCCGCGCCTGGAGGCCGCGCTGCGCGACGAGGCGGCCTCCGCGCCCGCGGACTGGCGCGCGTTCGAGACGCGGCTGCGGCGTGAGTGGGAACGGCTCTTCGGGCTGCTGCTCGGCCTGTACGGTGGCCACTACGACTTCTTCTACCACCTGGAAGAGCTGCTCACTGCGATGGCGCGCAGCTGGCTCGCACGGCCTGGCTGGCTCAAGCAGCTCGACGCCCGGCGCGGGGCCGCTCCGGCCTGGTTTGAGTCTGAGCGGATGGTCGGCGCGATGGGCTATGTTGACCGCTTCGCCGGAACCCTCCAGGGTGTGCGCGAGCGGGCGCCCTTCTTCGAGCAACTCGGCCTGACCTATCTGCACCTGATGCCGCTCTTCGCTTCACCTGCGGGCCAGAGCGATGGCGGCTACGCGGTCAGCAGCTACCGGCGTGTCGAGCCGAAGCTGGGCGATGTCGAAGAGCTGGCCGAGTTGGCCAAAGCGTTTCACGAGCGCGGCATCAGTCTGACGCTCGATTTTGTCTTCAACCACACCTCCGACGAGCACGAGTGGGCGCGGCGCGCCCAGGCGGGCGACGCAGAGTATGAGCGCTTCTACTACCTCTTCCCCGACCGCACGCTCCCCGACGCCTACGAGCGCACGCTGCGCGAGATCTTCCCCACCGTGCGCCGTGGCAGCTTCACCTGGCGCGACGACATGCGCAAGTGGGTCTGGACGACCTTCAACAGCTTCCAGTGGGACCTCAACTACGCCAACCCCGCCGTCTTTCGCGCGATGGCCGAGGAGCTGCTGTTCATCGCCAATCTCGGCGTCGAGGTGCTGCGGCTCGATGCGGTCGCCTTCATCTGGAAGCGCATGGGAACGAGCTGTGAGAACCAGCCCGAAGCCCACCAGATCATCCAGGCGTTCAACGCCATCGCGCGCATCGCGGCGCCCGCGCTGCTCTTCAAGTCCGAGGCGATTGTGCATCCCGATGAGGCGCTCAGGTATGTCAGCTCGCAGGAGTGCCAGATCAGCTACAATCCGCTGCTGATGGCGCTGCTCTGGGAGGCGCTGGCGACACGCGAGGTGAAGCTGCTCGATCACGCCATGCGGCGGCGCTTTCAGCTGCCAGCAGGTACGGCCTGGGTCAACTATCTGCGCTCGCACGACGACATCGGCTGGACCTTTGACGACGACGACGCTCGCCAGGTGGGGATTGATCCGGTCGGCCACCGGCGCTTCCTGAACGACTTCTATAGCGGGCGCTTCCCCGGCTCGTTCGCGCGCGGCGTCCCCTTCCAGCAGAACCCGGAGACGGGCGACGCCCGCATCTCGGGGACTCTCGCCTCGCTAGCGGGTCTGGAGCAGGCCACGCAATCGGGCGACCAGCGCCAGATCGAGCTGGCCGTGCGCCGCATCCTGCTGCTCTATGGCGTCATCACCAGCATCGGCGGCATCCCGCTGATCTATCTGGGCGATGAGGTCGGCGCGCTGAACGACTACGGGTATGCCGACGACCCGGACAAAGCCGACGACAGCCGGTGGGTGCATCGCCCACGGGCCGACTGGGACTGGCGCGCGCGCACGCTGAGCGATCCCTCGTCGCCGCACAGCCGCATCTTCGACGGGCTACAGCGGCTGCTGGCGCTGCGCACGCGGGAGCCAGCGCTGTGCGGGAGCGACACGGAGTTCATCACCACTGGCAACCCACACGTCTTCGGCTACGCGCGTCGCGGGTCGGGCCAGCGGCTGCTCGTCATCGCCAACTTCTCCGAGCATCCGCAGGAGATCGGCGCCGACCAGTGGCAGCAGTGGCGCGCGCAGGCGCGGGGCGACCGCTTCACCGACCTCCTCACCGGCCAGGCGCACAGCGCAGAGCAGGCGTTGCGGCTCGATGCCTACCAGTGCGTGTGGCTGTTGGCCTGAATATCAGTTCGGTGAATCGGCTTGCAGAAGATAGGCGCGCAACCCCTCACGCGAATAGGGCAGGTTTCGGCTGTCCAGGAGATCATCCATTGTCGCGTCGAAATGCCAGAGAACATCGTAGCGTGCAATCGCGCTGAGGGCCATTCGCTGCGCTGGCGTCAGTAGCATAGGCGCTACGCTGCGTGTGTACGACCGCCAACCAAAGGTGAGCGAGAGAATTGTATCTGCCAGGCGGAGTTCTGGGGTTGGCGGGTAGACAGAACGTCCCTTCACCACACGCCACTTGAATGTTCCATAGCCTGCGATGAACTGTTTGTGGCTCACCGCGCCAAAGTGGCCTTTTGGCAGTGTTTCCACTGTTATGGCAGCGCAGCGTATGGCAAGCGCGTCCAACAGGCGCGGAAGCGCGGTTGATATGCCGCGCGCGCCCATCGCTCTGAGGCCAAGCGCCAGATCGGTAGTATATTCGGTTGTGATTTTGTCCATCTGGACTTCGTTGTAGCGCTTTTCGCTGTTTGGCTCAGGCGCTACGAGCGCGCGAGACAGGGTCTCTTCGA
>JAICVT010000201.1 GCA_025935235.1 Ktedonobacterales bacterium
CTTAGCTCCACCAGAGCGGAATATTGCTCCAGATGTCCGAGAACATGAAGTGGATCGCCAGCAGCGTCAGCGCCCCAACCATGCCGATGAGCAGCGCGTTGTGCAGGCGCGGGCGCTGGCCCCATTGCCCTAGCAACACGAAGACCGGGAAGAGCGTGGCGACGAAGCGCCCACTGCTCTGCAGTGCGGTCGCTCCATAGGCCGGCGCGACCAGCAAGATCAGCAGCAGTGTCGCCACGGTATAGAGTCCGTAGCTCAGTGGCAGCTTGCGCAATACGATGGCGCTCAGGACGATGAAGGTCAGCAGCGCCATCAAATTGAGCGCCATATGCGCCACCAATACCGCCGGCTGGTGGCCAGCGACGAGCGTCTGTATCGTGACGACGATGCTCTCGCCCGGCCACTGCAGGTCGCGTGTCCAATAGACCTGCGCCTTGGAGAAGGCCAGCGGGTCGCGGAAGACGATGCCCAGATAGGCGGAGTAAGCGCCAACGCCCGCGGGGATCAGCGCCACCCATGCGAATTGACGGAGGCGCGGGCGTCGGGCGCCAGAGCGCCAGGCGAAGTAGAACTCACAGGCGAATGGTAGCGCCAGCAGGATGGCCTGCGAGCGCGTCAGCGCCGCGATACCGCCGAGCAGCCCCGCCAGCCACCAGCGCCGCGCCCGCATCGCCGCGAACGAGCCGAGCGCGAAGATCAGGAAGAGCGATTCCGAGTAGGGCGCGAAATAGTAGAACGCCGTCGGAAAGATCGCGAGGTAGAGCATCGCGCGATGCGCCACCTCGCCGCCAAAGTCCTTCTCCAGCAGGTCGCGCCCAATTACCAGCGCTCCCAGGAAGGCGGCGTTGCTGATGAATAGCCCCGCGAAGCCCGCGTCGCCGGCGAAGACCGGCGCGACGACATGCTCCAGCAGCGGGAAGAGCGGGAAAAACGCCGCGCGCCACCATTGGTCGTAGCCATGCTCGGCGATGTAGATGAAGTGCGCGGCGTCCTGCGTGAACCACTGACGCAGCGGGTCAATGATCCCATGCGGGTGCGGCTGGGTCGGCGCGATGAGCAGCACCGGCACGAGATAAGTGAGAGCGAGGAAGAGCAGGCGGCTCAGACCGAATATATAGAGCGCATCCACCCAGACGCGGCCCCAGCGCGTGCCCGCCCAGCGCTGGTAGCGCGCCCAATACGGCGCTATCCACCGCTGAAATGGCGCCAGGGCGTCGTCGTACCACCGCCTCGAGTGCGCCGACGCTCGATCCGGGCCACGCACGGCCCGTCGCTTCTCCGTGATCTGCATCGGATTCGGGTCTCCTCGATAGGGTCAATAGGGTTAGATGGGGGCGCAGCGATACGTAATTTCCCGCAAATCGTAGCAGTGACCCGCTTGTGTGTCAATTTCGCCTGCCACTTGTCTACATTGAGCCCCCCGGCCGCGCCCACTCACGATCAGGCCGCGACATGCGACACTGGACGTGCGACACTCTAGCTGGAAGCCGCAGTTGGCCAGCCGCGAATGATGGAGCGCCAGCGCCGGACGTGACGGCGCTGGCGCTTCGTTGGGAATATCAGGAATCTGAAGCACGAGCCACAACGATAACAGGCCATTTCCCCGCTACCGGCGCGTCAAGACGCCCAAAACCCGCTGCTGGCGGGGCGGGCGGCGAGAAGCCGCGCAGATTCACACGTCGCTCCAAGCGGCCGCGCCGCCCGCCGCTGGAGGCGCGCGTATGGCAGCGAGCAGCAGCGACGCCACGGCGAGCGGCGCGCCGAGAAGCCGCCCTCGGTATTCTGGAAACCACGCGGTGACGCCCGGGCGCTGGCCCTGGTCGAATCATCCACCGCTGACCAGCCCTACCCGCTGAATGACCTCCAGCGCGAGGCGGCGCAGCGCTTGGCCGAGGGCCGACCCCTGCTGGCGGCCGCGCCTACCGGAACCGGCAAGACCGTCGTGGCCGAGGCCGACATCTGGCTGGCGCGCCGCGAGAACTTACGCGCCAACTATACTATGCCCGTCAAGGCGCTCTCCAACCAGAAATACCGCGACCTACGCGCGCGCTCCGGCGCGGGCGACGTTGGCCTGCTCACCCGCGATATCGTCGAGAACCCCAACGCGCGCATCGTCGCCATGACCACCGAGGTCTACCGCAACATGCTGCTTGAGGGCCTGCGCCACGCCCGCCTTGCCGACGCGCCGTGGTTGCGGAGATGGCGCCTCAGTCGCGTCGCCAAACAGCGATGCTTGCCTCTGATCGTCTGCCATCGCTCGCATGCCCTCCCGCGCTTCAGGGCGCGCCCCGTCCCTCGCTGCTCCTCGCCATGCTCTGCCATGCCGATGGTAGCGTAGAGGCTAACGGTCACAGCAGAGCGCCATCAGCGCGAGATCAGACTCGCGCGTCCGCGAGCGCGCTCACCAGCGCGCGGTTGAGGATGACGACCACCGCGAAGACGACGGCCAGCGCAAGCTGCCCGGCGCTGGCGAGCGCCAACGCGGCGCCGCCAAAGAAGACGACGAAGAGCAGCCAGTAGATCGGGCGAGACGCCGGGAAAACCGCGCGCGGCGCCATGAACAGCCCCCACAGCACGGCGACCACCAGCGGCGCGCCGACGCCCAGCGCCACCTTCGCCAGCCAGCCGCTGCCAACTGCGAACCCCCAGTAGCACAGCGCGCCGAGCATCGCCAGCTCCAGCAGGAACGCCAGCGCCAGATTGCCCATCTTGAGGGTGGACATCGCTCTCGACTCCTTCGTTCCATCAGCCCCTCGCCCTGTGGGAGAGGGGTTTGGGGTGAGGTTCCGCCAGCCCCTCTCCCACGGGGAGAGGGGTTTGGGGTGAGGTCTACGCTGGGTCGCTCTCGCGCGGCGCGGGCACGTGATGGATGCCGCTGGCGCTGGGGATCGCCTCCGGCGGCACGCCCGAACTCAGCCGGGTCCCAGCGGTGGCGCTCAGCGCGACCTCCGTGCTATCCACCACCTGCGCCGAGCGCACGCGCGCCGAGACCTGCCCTCGCCGCCAGAGCCAGCCTGCCACGCCCGCCGCCGCCACGCACGGCAGCCCCGTGAAGATGAAGCTGATTGGCACACCCAGCGCCGCCGCGACACTGCTGGTCGCCAGATTCCCGATCGGCGTGCTGCCGATGAAGACCGTCGTATAAACGCTCATCACCCGCCCGCGCATCTCGGGCGGCGCCGAGAGCTGCACGGTGGTATTGGCCGAGGCCGAGAACGTGCTCATCATCGCGCCGGTGGCGGCAATGAAGATGAATGTCAGGATCAACGAGTGCGTCTGCCCTGCCAGCGCCTCCATCAGCCCAAAGAGCGCCGCTGTGCCCAGCAGGATCGCATGGCTGGGTTTGCCGCCACGCCGCGCCAGCAGCAGCGCGCCGATCAGCGCCCCAGCCCCCAGCGCCGAGCTCAGCAGCCCAAACTCCTGCGCGCCAGCGTGCAGCGTGACCTTGGCCAGCAGCGGCAGCAACACATTGAAGTTGAAGCCCAGCGTGCCGACCACCGCGATCAGCAGGAAGGTGATGCGCACATCGCGATCGGCCCAGATGAAGCGCACGCCCTCACTCATGGCGCGCAGGCCGTGCAGCGCGTTGGCGGCGCGTGGCGTGATGTAGAGGTCTTTGGCGCGCATCATGGCCAGTCCGATCAGCACCGCGACGAAGCTGATAGCGTTCAACAGGAACATCAGCGGGATGCCCAGCAGCGCGATCATGCCGCCCGCGATGGCCGGGCCGATGATGCGCGCGACGTTGAACTGCACCGAGTTGAGTGAGATGGCGTTCAAGAGATGCGACTGCGGCACCATCTCGCTGACGAACGCTTGCCGCGTGGGGTTATCAATCGCGGTGACGATGCCCAACAGCGCCGCCAGCACGTAGACGTGCCAGAGTTGCACGACATTGGTGAAGGTCAGCAGCCACAGCACAGCCGCCAGCGCAGCCTGCGTGACCTGCGTGACGTAGAGGATGCTACGTCGAGGATAGCGATCTATGATGCCGCCCGCGAAGGGGCCAAGCAGCAGCGACGGGCCGAACTGCAGCGCGCCGGTGATGCCCAGCGCCAGAGGATTCTTCGAGAGCGTCAGCACCAGCCATTGCTGTGCGGTGCTCTGCATGAACGTGCCGGTGACAGAGATGACCTGTCCCCACCAGAAGAGCTTGAAATTGCGAAAGTTGAGCGCCGCGAATGTACCCAGGCGTTGTCGTGGCATGCTCGCGTGCGCGCTGCTATGCTCCCTGTCGTGCGGGCGGAGCGCTCGCGAGACGATCGACATGCCAAACCTCTAAACCGTCGTGCACAGTCCACTTCCAATGATACTAGCGAAGTTATCAGTAAGCGTCAATGTTCGATGGCCATCATCCTATGTGCTGCTCCATGATCCGGTGAGCCAATGCGATTCCCCCGCGACTCCCTGCGCTTCCCCGCGACTCACTATAAGCGTTCGGCGGGGAGGAAAAGGAACGCCTCCGCTGACAGCGGAGGCGTGTGGGCCAGAGCGGCCCCGGTCGCGGCTGGCGCGCTGGCGCGTCAGGAAGTGGCGAAGTGGTTCTTGTGGTAGTACACCATGCCCTGGCCCACGACCTTCACCGGCATCAGCTCCTTGAGCATGATGCGCTCGCCACACTGCTCACAAATGCGATCGGTGACGAAGTTCGTGTCGTCGCGCTGCCCCAACGAGGCGCGCGCCGTCTTGGAAAGCTCGCCCTTCTTTGCCATGTTGCTCTGGTCCCCTGTCTATCGTGCCGCTCTCATCAGTCAATCATCAGTCCCGATGGCATTCGGCGTTTACAAGATGAACGCCAGGTCGAGCGGGTCGCGAGAGGCGACGGTCGGCGGTGGCGTGTCGTATACCGCAGTATACCATATCGCGCCCGCCGCCCGCGCCGTGTGCGCCCGCTCGTTCCAGCGATTGCCCGGCTACATCCCGGCTACTTCCCGGTGGTTGTGTCGTCGTCCTCGCCCTCGACAATCAGCAGTCCGGGCATCGGATCGTCATCGTCACCGAAGATCGTCGCCGCCGCCACGACGCGGTCGCCCGCATCCAGCCGCATCAGCCGCACGCCCTGTGTCGGGCGCGAGGTCTGCGCCACGGTCCGCCAGTCGGTGCGGATGACCGTGCCCTCAGCGGAGATAATCATCAGGTCGAGATCATCCTGCGTCAGGATGCGCGCCACCGCCAGCGAGCCGGTCTTGTCAGTCAGCCGCGCCGTGATGACGCCGCCGCCGCCACGCCCGTGGATGGGATACTCGCTGACCGGCGTGCGCTTGCCGTAGCCGTTCTCGGTGACGACCAGCAGCTCCAGATCGGTGTTCTCTGGCGCCGCGCACAGCGCCACCACCTGATCTTTCGGCTCGACCCGGATGCCGCGCACGCCGCCGCTGGTACGCGAGGCCGCGCGCAGCTCCTGCACCTCGAAGCGGATCGCCTGGGCGCGCTCGGTGACGAGCAGCACGGTATCACTGGCGCTGACCAGCCGCGCGCCAATCAACTCGTCGCCTGGCTCCAGGTCCATTGCGATCAGGCCGAGGCTGCGCACGACCGCGAATTCGTCGAGGCTGGTCTTCTTGACCTCGCCGCGCTTGGTCGCCATCACCATGTAGTCGCGCGAGACGAACTTCGGCACGCAGACGACCGCCGTCACCGCCTCATCCTGGTCAATGCCGATCAGATTGCGGATGTGCTCGCCCTTGGCGGCGCGCCCCACATCGGGCAGCCCCCATGTCTTGAGCTGGAAGACCCGCCCGCGGTTGGTGAAGAACAGCAGCGAGTCGTGGTTGTGCGCGCAGAGCAGGTGGCGCACAGTATCATCTTCGCGCGTGGCCATGCCGCGCGAGCCGCGACCGCCGCGCCGCTGCGCCCGATACTCCTTGGTGACAATGCGCTTGATGTAGCCATTCTGCGTCAGCGTCACCACTACCTCATCGTTGGGGATGAGGTCTTCCTCGGTGAAGTCAGCCGCCTCCGTGTCCACGATCTCAGTGCGGCGCGGGTCGCCATACTTCTCGCGCAGCTCCGCCAGGTCCTGCTTGATGAGCGCCCGCACCTCGGCGATGCTGTTCAGCACGCGCTGCAGCGCGGCAATGGTGCGCTTGACCTCGGCCAGCTCGTCCTGCACCTTCTTGCGCTCCAGCGCGGCCAGACGACCGAGCTGCATGTCCAGGATGGCCTTGGTCTGCTCCTCGCTCAGCTTGAAGCGCGTGCGCAGGTTGTTCGAGGCGGTCTCGCGGTTCTGTGAGCGGCGAATCGTGTCGATTACCGCGTCCAGGTTCTCTAGCGCGGTGGTCAGACCTTCCAGGATGTGTTTGCGCGCCTCGGCCTTGGCCAGATCGAAGCGCGTGCGCCGCAGGATGACCTGCTCGCGGTAGGCGATGTAGTGCTGCAGGATGGCCTTCAGTGTCAGTGTGCGCGGCTGGTTGTCCACCAGCGCCAGCACATTGGCGCCAAAGGTTGTCTGCATCGCGGTGTACTTGAAGAGCTGGTTCAGCACGCTGAGTTGTCGCGCATCGCGCCGCAGATCAATCACCACACGGATGCCCTGGCGGTCAGACTCATCGCGCACGTCGGTGATGCCGTCAATCTTCTTGTCGCGCGCCAGCTCGCTGATCTTCTTGACCAGATCGGCCTTGTTGACCTGATAGGGCAACTCGGTGACGACGATGCTGACCTTGCCGCGCTCGGTCTCTTCGGTGTGCGCCTTGGCGCGCACGATGATGCGCCCGCGTCCGGTGGTATACGCCTGGCGGATGCCTTCGCGTCCCTGGATGATGCCGCCGGTCGGGAAGTCTGGCCCGCGAATGATGTGGGTCAGGTCCTCGGTCGTCGCTTCGGGATGATCCACCAGCCAGGTGATGCCATCGCACAGCTCGCGGAGGTTGTGCGGCGGGATGTTGGTCGCCATGCCCACCGCGATGCCCGCCGCGCCGTTGAGCAGCAGATTGGGCAGCCGCGCGGGCAGCACCAGCGGCTCGGTGCTGTGGCCGTCGTAGTTCGGCCCGAAGTCCACCGTATCCCTATCAATGTCGGCCAGCAATTCGGCCGCAATCGCCGACATTTTAGCCTCAGTGTATCGCATCGCGGCTGCAGGATCGTCATCCACCGATCCAAAGTTGCCTTGGCCGATCGCCAGCGGGTAGCGCATGTTCCAGGGCTGTGTCAGGCGCACCAGGGTATCGTAGACCGCTGCGTCGCCGTGCGGGTGAAACTCCTTCAGCACCTCGCCGACAATGCCAGCGCACTTGCGCGGCGTGCGATTGGCTTGCAGCCCCATTTGCTCCATGGCGTAGAGCACGCGCCGGTGTACGGGCTTGAGGCCATCGCGCACATCGGGCAGCGCCCGGCTGACGATGACGCTCATCGAATAGTCCAGGTAGGCGCCCGTCATCTGGTCAACGATGCCTACTGGCTTGATAATACCCAGCTCCATGCGGGTAAGTTCCTCCTCTGGCGCGCGGGCCGCCGATCTGCCGCCGATCTTGGGACATATGCGGGAACATGTCCGGCGCGCAACGTGCTATACACGACAGGCGAGATGGCGCGCAGGTCGCGCGCTCGATGGCGCCAGCTTGCCTGTAGCCCGGTTGCGGTCGTCAGTGGACATGTCCATCTGGCGCCCACGTGTCGCTCATACGTCGCTCATGTGGGTCGTGCCACTATCCTGATAAGTATACCACATAAGTGGGCTGAAGCCGCATAGCGCCTGGGACGAACGCCCTATCAGCGGTCTCTTCCACGCGCGGCGCCTGGCCTCATGGATCTGTTCCATGCATAGCGCGACAAAGCGGCGATCCGCGCGATCTGAGCGAGCCGGAGGCAGGGGACGTCCGACAGTGAGTGGGCGGCTCATTCAGTCTTGGAGACGAAGTGGAGGCCGATGCCAGTGAAGAGTCAGCCATCCACCGCGCCACGCCCGCTGCGACCGCAGCGCGTCGCCGAAAGTCGCTGGGCGCGCCGCCGCGATGTCGCGCTGGCGATCGTCGGCTGGGCCATCATCACCGGTGGCGCCCTGTGGCTCGCCGGACATATCGTCCACACGCTGCTGATCCTGGCGCTGGCCGCGCTGTTCGCCTACGCCATC
>JAICVT010000616.1 GCA_025935235.1 Ktedonobacterales bacterium
ATCAATGTACTGCGCGAAGTAGAAGCCCATCGGCGCACAGAAATACCACTTCTCGCCGTGTATCCAGAAGGGCAGGATGAGCTTCTTCTCACCATCCGCGATCGCTAGCTCGTGCCCTACAAACTTCGAGGCGGCGGCAGCGGGTGAGGCGCAATAGATCACGGTCGTCGCCTGCTCGATGCCCTGCAGCACCGCCGCCCGCCAATCCGGCGTGCCGGGCGTCAGTTGCTCGTGGTCGAGCCAGACCGCCACGCCCGCCTGCTTCAGATCCTCGCGCAGCCGCACAACGAGAGCGGCATCTTTGCTGGAATAGCTAATGAAGACGCGCGGCGTACTGGCTGGCGCTGGCATCGCGCATCCTCCTCATCCACAGCACAGGCGACGCAGGCGACCACTGATAGCGCCAGTATAGCACGGCGTCGGGAGTGGTTCAGCGGTTGAGGTTGATTCAGATGTGGAATGGGTGGTCGTTCGCGGCGCGGGGCAACGGGCGGGTAAACCCGCAGCTAAGTGGCCTGCGGGCCGCAAAGGCCGCCTGCGCGGCCTGGGACACGGCTTGTGGATTCCTAGCCTGCGGAGGCAGGCTTCGCGGCGGAACGCCCTTAGCCTGCGGGTTTACCCGCCCGTCCCCTTCGCATCCGCACCCCCATCCGCATCGCCCCACAGCGGCATGCGCACGGTCACGGTCGTACCGGAGCCGGGCGCGCTGGTCAGGCTGATCGCGCCGCTCTGCGCCTCCACCAGGCTGCGCGCGATGGCCAGCCCCAGCCCGCTGCCGCCGACGCGCTGCGTGGGACGCGCCCGCGCCGGGTCCACGCGATAGAAGCGATCGAAGACGTAGGGCGTCGCCTCGGGCGGGATGCCGATGCCGGTGTCGGCCACTTCCAGCAGCGCGAAGGGGCCGTCTTCAGCGCGGCGGGCGCGCATGACGACCTCGCCTCCGGCGGGCGTGAACTTCAACGCGTTGTCCAGCAGGATCAGCAGCGTTTGCTTCAGGCGGTCAGGGTCGGCGCGCAGCGGGGGCAGGTCGGGCGCTGGCTCGCAACGCAGCGTCTGCCCGGCGACCATCGGCTGCGCCTCCTCGCAGAGCGCGGTGAGCAGCGGCGGAGCCTCGACCGGCTCGAAGCGCAACGTCAGGCGGCCCTCGTCCAGTCGCGCCAGCGTCAGCAGCTCCTCCACCAGCCGCCGCATGCGCCCGGTCTCGGCATACATCCCGCGCAGCAGGCGCGCGCTGGCGGCGGGGTCAGCCTGATGCGCGCCCAGCAGCAGCATCTCGACACTGCCCGCCACCGCCGTCAGCGGCGTGCGCAGCTCGTGCGATACGTCGGCCATGAAGCGGCGCTGGCGTGTCAGCATGCCCTCCAGCCGCGCCACCATCAGATTGAAGGAGCGCGAGAGTCGGCCAATCTCGTCATCCACCGCTGGCTCGGGCAGGCGCAGCGCCAGGTCGCCCGCCGCGATCTGGCGGCTGGTCCGCTCGATCTCGGCCAGCGGACGCAGCGCGCCGCGCATCAG
>JAICVT010000493.1 GCA_025935235.1 Ktedonobacterales bacterium
ACAACGGGCGGGAGTGGCGAACTGTTGGAGGCGGCATGAGCGACTCACGCTGCGCCGCGTGCAATCGGATGACGGCCCGGCGCTGTTTGCGATTGATGGCGACCCAGCGACCCATCGCTATAGTCCCGCTGGGCCAGCGCTTAAGCTTGCCGACGCCATTGAGCGATTGCGCGTGTGGATGCGGCGCTGGGAGATGTACGGCGTTGGCTACTGGGCAGTCGCGCGCTCGTCGTCGCAGGACATCATCGGGTTCGGCGGCGTACAACCAATTGTCTGGCGCGCACGAAGCGCTGAACCTGTACTACCGCTTCATACTAAGTCCGTCGAGGTCCTTGTCGTTTCCTGATGCGCTGGGGCCACCAGGGGAAGAGTGTGGCTGAGCGCATGCGGGCGGGTTGCCGCTGGAGTTCTGCGCAGCGGGCCATCTGGACCTCCTCCAGCTCGTCGATGTCGCGGAAATGGCGGTTGAGCAGCGGCGCATCCGAGAATTGCCAGAGATGCTCGCAGGGCTGCAATTCGGGCGAGTGCGCGGGCAGGAACAGCAGATGGACGTGCTCGGGGACGCACAAGTCCAGGCTGGTATGCCACCCGGCGCCATCGAGAACCAGGATGATCTGCTTGCGCGGCCCCGCTCCCACGGCCTGCGCGAAGGCGGCCAGTTCCACCGCGAAGATCTCGGTACTCACGCCCGTCGCCAACTGCCAGAGCGTGCGGCCCGACGACGGCTGGGCGAACGCCACCAGATAGCGCCACTCGTAGCGCGGCTCGACCGGCGCGAGCGGACGCTGCCCCGGCAAAGTCCAGACCCGCTTGAGGATCGGTTTGAGGCCGATGCGGTGTTCGTCGGTCGCCCACAGTTCCACCTGCGCCGCCGGGAAGGCTTCCGCCACCGCACGGCTTAGTCGGCGAGCCCTTTTTTAAACGCGGCCTGATCCTCCGCGCTGGCCGCCACATGGCGGGGCCGGGGCTGGCGCAACCGTGCGCCCAGCCGCTGCAGATAGTCCCAGCCGCGCTGCTTCGCCACCGGACGTCCCAGCCGCGCCGCCATCCAGTCGGCCACCGTTCGACTCGTCCAGCGGTCGCCATGCGGGGCTGGCCCACTGAGCGCCTGGCGCAACTCCTCCAGGTGCGCGCTGGACAGGAGGGTCGCGGGATGATGCGCGGTCGTGGTGTGCCGTCGGTCCTCCATGCTCGCTGGCCCCTCGACGTTGTAGCGCCGGGCGATCTGGCCAATCCAGTAGGCAGAGTAGCCCGTACTCTCCGCGACTTCTCGCGCTAGCAGCCCCTTGCTGAGCAACCAGAGGATCTGCCAGCGGCTCCGCTCTGTTGGATCGTGGGTCACGCGATAGCGCTGTTCAAGCTCCTCGGTGCTCAGGCGAGGAGACAACCGGATGCGTCTCATGCCTCAAGAATACAACGTAACCGTCGGACTTGTTATTACACAACCAGCGTTGCCGGTGTAATACCAAATCAGGTTAGGCTATTGGAGAAAGGTCAGCAGGCCACCAGTGATAGTGGGTAGCGGCCTGGAGGGTGGTGACCAGCGTAGGGTCGGTCTGCAAGGCCGCGCAGCGCGCCATCTGGGCCTCCTCCAAAGCCGCCAGGTCGGCGAACCGGGTGTTCAGCAGCGGCGCATTGCTGTAGACCCAGAGCCGTTCGGCGGGCTGCAGTTCCGGTGAATAGGGCGGCAGCGGCAGGAGATGGACATGCTCCGGCAGCGCGAGCCGCGCACTACGATGCCAGCCGGCGCCATCAAGTACCAGCGCAATCTGACGATCCGGTCCCGCGCCGACCTGCTCCGCAAACGCCGCCAGTTCGGCGGCGAAGAGCGCCAGGTTGACGGTGGATGCCCAGTGCCAGCACGTGCGCCCCGAGGCGGGGTGGACCCAGCCCACCAGGTAGCGCCACTGGTAGCGGGTCTGTACCACAGCGACAGGACGCTGCCCACGCGGCGCCCAGACCCGGCGCACAATCGGCTGCAGTCCCACACGATGCTCGTCCATCGCCCAGACTTCCACCGTCGCCGCGGGGTGCGCCGCCTGAATCTTCGCTAGTTCGCTCGCAAAGTTTTTTCCCAAGCGGCGCGTTCTTCGGCGCTCGCCGCGCGCATATGGCGCGGACGGGGCGCCTGGGGCGTCCAGCCGAGTTTCCGCAAGTAGGTCCAGGCGGTCTGCGCGCTCACCGAGCGTCCCAGCCGGTTGCTGATCCAGGCAGCAACGGTGCGGCTGTTCCAGACATCCCCCTGCGGCGCCGGACCGGCTAGCGCCACCCGCAAGGCGGCCAGCCCGGTCGTCTCGTTGAGCAGCGGGGGACGGTGGGCGCGGATGACGTGCCGTTGATCGCGGAGCGCTTCGGCGCCTCCGGCGTTGTAGCGACGGGCGAGCTGGCCAATCCAATAGGCGCTGTAGCCGGTCATCGCAGCGACCCGGTACGCCGGATGCCCCTGAGCCAGCAGCCAGATGATCTGCCAGTGACTCCGTTCGGTTCCGTCGCTGGCTCGCCGATAGCATGCCTCCAGCTCCTCTACCGTCTGATGCGGCGTGAGCGTGATGTGGCGACTCATGCCCTATTCTACAACAGCATTGCCTGATTTGGTATGACCCTCTTCTGTCATATTCGGCACGCCGGATGCAGGCTCTCCTCCTGAAAGAAGGAG
>JAICVT010000477.1 GCA_025935235.1 Ktedonobacterales bacterium
CGCCAGATGGCCGCGCTGCTACACGACGAGGAGCAGGTGGCGCGCTCGACGCTGCTGGAGATATTGGTGATCGTCTTGATCGCGGTCGAGCTGGTGGTGGCGATCCTCGGCCTGCGCGGCGGCATCCACTGAGGAACCTCACCCCTACCCCCTCTCCCGCGAGGAGAGGGGGAATCAGATAGGGAAATCGGGGCGCAGGCGGCCAGAGAGAGGCGGCCAGAGAGAGGCGGCCAGAGAGAGGCGGCCAGAGAGAGGCGGCGAGCATGGACGTATCTCCGGCGTCGAAGCGCGGCCCGCTGGGTCGCTGGGCCGGCTGGGCGCGGCGACACGAGCGCGCGCTGCTGCCCGGCGGCTACATCATCGCGCTGGCCGGCTACTACCTGACGCCGTGGCCCGCGCTCGCGTGGCTGTGGCTGGCGCTGCTGGCCGCGCTGACTTGGCGCTCGCCGCGCGTGGCGCTGGCGCTGCTGTCGCTGAGCTTCCCCTTCTGGTTCGTCCCCAAGCGCGTCTATGGCCACCTCTACTTCCCGCTGAGCGAGATATTGCTGGCGGTGATCGTGGCGGTGGCAATGGCGCGGGCGGCGCGGCGTGTGTTCCCCCTCTCCTCGCGGGAGAGAGGGCCAGGGAGCGCCGTCGCGCGAGCGTGGCTGGCGCGGGTGGGGCCGCTGGCGGCGCTGGGCGGCGCGCTGCTCTTCGTCGGGATGACGCTAGGCCTGCTGATTGCGCGGCGGCCACATGACGCGCTGCGAGCGTGGCGCTGGGAGGCGGTCGAGCCGCTGGTCTATCTGGCGCTGGCGGTGTGGTATCTGCGCGGGCCGCGCTGGGCGCGCATGACGCTATGGGCGCTGGTCGGCTCTGGCCTGATCGTGGCGACGCTGGCCACGGCGCAGATTCTCGGCGCGCATGTCACATTCACGCCGGTCGGCTCCGGTGAGCGGCTGGTCGCCTATCTGCCGCCGCTGCCATCCGGCCCCTACCGCGCCACCGCCATCATCTATGGCAGCGCCAATAGCGCGGGCGCCTGGCTGGAGCGCGCGGCGCCCGTGGCGCTAGCGATCGCGCTGCTGGGGCGCGGGCTGGCGCGGCGCGAGCGGCTGCTGGCGGGCGCGGCCACGCTGGCGCTGCTGCCCGCGCTCTTCTGGACCGATTCGCGCGGGGCGTGGCTGGGCGCGGCGGCTGGGCTGGGGCTGGTCGCGCTGGCCTGGCTGGCGCCGCTGGCCGTGCGCGCGTGGGAGGGCTACGCCGCCGCCGACATCCTCGTCTATCGCGTCTGGCGCTGGCCTGTGCTGGTTGCCGCCGTCGCCGCGGTGGCGCTGCTGTGGACGGCTGGCTCCTCGCTCTGGGGCGCCGCGTTGCTGCGCATCGCCACGGTGGGGCATACGGATACGGGCGCGGTACGGCTGCTGCTCTGGCAGTCGGCGCTGCACATGATCCGCGACCATCCGCTGCTGGGCGTCGGACCAGATCAATTTCTCTACTACTACGATCCCGCCTATACCAGCCATCCGTATCTCATCAGCCGGGTGAATGGCCATGCGACCATCGCGGTCTATCAGCCTGATCTGGCCCACCCGCACAACCTGATCCTCGATCTGTGGCTCAGCGCGGGCCTGCTGGGGCTGATCGGCTATGCGCTGGTCGTGGTGGCGCTGGTTCACCGCGGCTGGCGGCTGTGGCGGCGCGCGAGCGGCGCGGCGGGCGCTACGGCGGCATGGCGGCGGATCGCGGTGGTCGGCGTGCTGGGCGCGCTGCTGGCCACGCTGACCCACGGCATGGTAGATTCCGCCTACTTCCAGCCCGATCTGGCGCTGGCCTTCTGGTGGGGCGTGGCCGCGCTCGCCGCGCTCAATTAGGCGCGTATGAAAGCTGTATGCGCCGCCAAGCGAAAAGCAGGTCGCTCATGAGTTCGATGCTATGTCGGTGTGGCCACATCATCACCGATATCACAGACAATTTGCCGTACAAGGCGCGAATTGGCCCCGATGAGGAGCCTTTTGCGCCCGCCAGCGTGGTAGCGGAGGAGCTTGCGCGCTACGTCGAAGCACGGGAGCAGAACCGCCAGGTTGAATACCTCCTCAATAATGTCTTCGACCGACATTCTCCCGACTTGGCACAACATGAGGCAGAGCATTTTGCGAGTGAGCCGCTTTCAATCGCCTTCACGCTCTTGCTCTCCGACAGGTGGGGTAGTGTATATGGCCGTTTGGTATACGAGTGCGAAGAGTGTGGGCGCCTGTGGGTACAGAGTGGCGATCATTATGTCTCCTACGCGCCGGAAACGGACACACGCCACATCCTCCGATCTCGCTACTTCGGAGACGGAGAAGACCCGCCTGTGATGACACCGTAGCGCTTGCAAACGATGCTCGGCCGTGGTTCCCCCCTCTCCCCGTGGGAGAGAGGGGTTAGGGGTGAGGTCGCGCCCGTTACGGCTTCAGCACGGCGCGCCCGACGATCTTGCCCGCATCCAGGTCATGCAGCACGTCGGCAGCGGAGTCCAGCGGGAACTCGACGCTCTCGATCTTCACCTTGCCCTCGTGGGCCAGCTCCATCAGCTCGGCCAGGTCGGTGTAGGTTCCGACGAGGTTGCCGACAATCTTCAACTCGCGGAAGATCATCTCCAGCGTCGTGCGCGTCACCGTGCCGCCATAGCCGATGATCGAGTAGGTTCCACCTTTGCGCAGCATCTTGCCCGCCGTCTCAGGCGTGCCCTTCTCGCCGACGAAATCCATCACGATGTCGGCGCCGCCGTTGGTGTAGTCCAGCGTCTCCCGCACGCCGCCATCGCTGCCGGTGAGGACGCCATGATCGGCGCCGAGCCGTTTGGCGAAGGCCAGCCGCTCCTCCGAG
>JAICVT010000592.1 GCA_025935235.1 Ktedonobacterales bacterium
CCCCATGATGACATCCAGACTGCCGCCCGTCAGCCCGACATTGTAGAAGTTGGAGTCCAACTGCCCGCCGACGAAGTTGATGTTGGAGGTCCCCGAGAACCCCGCGCCTGCCGGGGTCAGCGTCACCCAGTTGCCCTGCCCGGTCAGGCCCAGCACCGTCAGGTTGCCAATGGCGCCCGCGCAGGTGGCGGGAACGTTCACGCCCTGGAAGCTGAGGCCCGCGACGCTGATGGTGTGAGTGGTGTTGGCCAGATAGGGCGAGCCGGGGGTGTGGGCGGCGGTGGCGCCGGAGCGGGTGTCGAGCAGGCGGATGGGCTTGGAGAGGTAGGTGATGGCGCCGCCGCTGGTTGCGCCCGGCGCCAGATGCGCCACCTTCACCCAGGTCCCCGGCGAGCCGCCTGCCACGCACAGCCACAGGTCGCTATTCTGGTCGCGAATGGACTCGCCTGACTGGAACGAGCCACCAGTCGGAGCGCCAATGAAGCTCTGCTGAAATTGCAGCATGCGACCCATACCGCCCAGAACCAGACTAGCGTTACTGGACGAGCGCGCCACGATTCCATAGCCAACGTCCGCGTCGCCCACAATCGCCGCGCCGCCTGCGCCGCCGCCCGTGCCTGCCCCTGGCATGGCTTTGCCAGCCGCGGGCAGCGCGCTCCCGGCGTCCGCGCCGCCGAAGCCCGCGATGACCGCCCCGATGGGCGCTCCCTCCAGGCTCGCCTTCTTTTTTGATGACTTCGGAACGACCGCGCCGAGCGGGGCGGTATAGGCTGTCGCGTAAATGCCATAGGCCATCGAGCCTGGCTCATTTGCGTCAACCTCCAGCACGATGAGCGGCGCCGTGCCAGTGGTGTTGGTAAGCGAGGTCGTCGCATCCGCGTCGTTCGACGCGCCGAGGATGAGGTTGCCGCCAGTCGCGGCATGCGCCACCTGCGGCTCACTGATTACCACAGTGGCCGCCGCAGCGGTGGCCGCCGCCGCCACGCCCGCCGCGCCGACCAGCAGGGTGCGGCGGCTGGTTTTGCGTGGGGCCGCAGGCGCTTCGTCGGTTGTGGGCGCGCCTACCGTATCCGTCGCATCCGAGAGCGGCGCCTCACCGGCATCGCTGCTCTGCTGGAGCGCGGCGATTGCCGCCTGCTGCCGCTCGATCGTCGTTTGCTGCTGGGCGATGGTTTCCTGCTGGGTTGCCATCGCGGCGCGCAGCTCCGCTAGCTCTGCGGTGATGGATGCCAGCGCTGGATCAGTCTGGGGCATGATGCGCGACTCCTCTTCGGGGCCTCTGCGCGAGGCGGAGAAATACGCTCCATGAGCGATCCGTCTGAGGCGCTAACGAGGAAGGCGGGCGAATCGCTCTCCCCTTGCCTATACACCCAAATACCTAAACTGTCAATCACTTTGCTTGTAGAAGGAATCTACGTCACGATACGATGCGGCAGTCTGCCATCCCACACTCGCCCGCGCTCGGCTGAGAGAGAATGTGCCATCATGGGTGGAGCGGGATCGCATGCTCGTCGCGTACTCGTGGCGTGCGCTGGCTGTTTGAGCTGGGAGGGGGTCTGGATGGTCAACTCGCTGGTGGAGGCTGTCGCCAATCATGCGCGCCGCCAGCCAGAGCGCCTGGCGATCCGCTTCGATGGCGCGGCCATCAGCTACGGCCAGTTGCTGGCCGACGTCGAGCGGTTCGCGCGCGCGCTGCGGCGCGCCGGGCTGCGGCCGGGCGAGTGTGTCGG
>JAICVT010000037.1 GCA_025935235.1 Ktedonobacterales bacterium
ACAGCCAGGTCCATCCCAACGACCACGTCAACATGGCGCAATCCACCAATGACACCTTCCCCACCGCTATGCGCGTGGCGACTGTGCTGATGATCCACGAGACGCTGCCGGAGTTGGAGCGCCTGGCCGCCGCCTTCGAGCAGAAAGGGCGCGAGTTCGACTACATCGTCAAGTCGGGGCGCACCCACCTGCAAGACGCCACACCGATTCGGCTGGGGCAGGAGTTCGCGGGCTACGGGCTGACGCTGCGCCGCGACGCCGACCGCCTGCGCCACGGCCTCGATACGCTCTATGAGCTGAACATCGGCGGTACAGCAGTGGGAACGGGACTGAACGCCGAGCCAGCCTACATCGCTGGCATGGTGAGCAAGCTCAGCGAGCTGACAGGCGAACCCTTCCGCCGCGCCGAATCGCTGACGCAGATCGCGCCGAGCATGGCGTCATTTGTGGAGGTGTCGGGCGCGCTGCGCGTGCTGGCGACCGACCTGACCAAAATCGCCAATGACCTGCGCCTGTTGGCCTCTGGCCCCGCGACTGGCCTCTACGAGATCGTGCTGCCCGCCGTGCAGCCCGGCTCCTCCATCATGCCGGGCAAGGTCAATCCCTCGATGGCCGAGATGCTCAACATGATCTGCTTCCAGGTCCTCGGCAACGACACCTGCGTCACCTTCGCCGCGCAGGCCGGCCAACTCGAGCTGAACGTGATGATGCCCGTCATCATCCAGAACGTGCTCCAGTCGTTCACCATTCTCAAGAACGGCATGGCGACCTTCACCGACCGCTGTGTGTCGGGCATCGTAGCTAACCAGCAACGCGCCGAAGAGTATGCCTTCAAGAGCGCCAGCCTGGTGACGGCGCTTGCCCCCTACATCGGCTACGAGGCTTCCGCCGCCATCGCCAAGGAGCAGATTCGCACGGGCCGCGACATCCGCGAGATCGTGCGCGAGAAGAACCTGCTGCCCGAGGCCGATCTGGCGATCATCCTGGAGCCACAGGCGATGACCGAGCCAGGCGTGGCGGGCCAGGGCAAGACGCAGACGCCGATTCTCGGCCACGCCAGCGCGGGCGGGTGAGCGTGGCAGTTCAGACATTCATTGCCAGTCCTCCGGCAAGCATCTGGGGGCTGGCGACGCGGAGAACGCGCCATGAAACAGGTAGGTGTTGATTTCAATACGCTCAATAGCGAGCCAGCCGGTCTGGTAAAAATCGCCAGCCCGCGCAGCAGGCGAACCCTGCCACCTTTCGAGCAGGGCGAGCGCGTCTTGCTGGTGGACTCGGACCTGGAGGCGGAGGGCGAGATCATTCTGGAAGACGGCTGGATCATGGCGCGCCCCGACCCCACGACCTACCGAGATCTGCCAGTTAGCGATGAAGCGGACCGCGACGCCTCTTTGCCGCAAGCCTGATGGCTGGCGGAGGTGAGAGGTGAATCGAAGGAGCGCCAGCCCGATGAGTGACGCGATGTACCTCTGCGTGACATGTGGCACGCAATATCCTGTTGAGGATGCGCCGCCCGCCCACTGCCCGATCTGCGAGGATGACCGCCAGTATGTCAACCGGCAGGGGCAGCAGTGGACGACGCTGGCGCGGCTGCATGCTGGCGCGCACACCAACGCGTTCACCGAGCGCATCCCCGGAGTCACCAGCATCGCCACGGAGCCGAAGGTCGGCATCGGGCAGCGCGCCTACCTGCTCCAGACGCCAGCCGGCAATCTGCTATGGGACTGTCTGGCCTATCTGGACGACGCGACCATCGCCGAGATTCAGCGGCGTGGCGGGCTGGCGGCCATCGCCGTCTCGCACCCGCACTTCTACACGACGATGGTGGACTGGAGCCACTCCTTCGGTGACGTCCCGATCTACCTCCACGCCGACCAGCGGCCCTGGGTGATGCGCGACGACCCCGCTATCCGCTACTTCGCGGAGGAGAGCGTCGAGCCGCTGCCTGGGCTGCGCGCGCTGCGGCTGGGCGGCCACTTCCCCGGCAGCGCCGTACTGCACTGGCCCGGCGCGGCGGGTGGCGCGGGCGCGCTCTTCACGGGCGACACGATCAAAGTCGTCGCCGACCCGCGCTGGGTGACCTTCATGTACAGCTATCCGAACGACATCCCGCTCGGCCCCACCGCCATCCAGCGCATCGTGGCGGGGATCGAGCCGCTGGCCTTCGCGCGCCTCTACGACGGCTGGGACGAGATCGAGAGCGACGCGCGCGGCGCCGTGCTGCGCTCCGCCGAGCGCTACCTGCGGCATATCGCGGAGTGATGGCGGAGTGATGGCGGACGCTACCTCTGGGAGAGGGATGGGGTGAGGGCCGCGCGCAGGGCGGCGATGATGCGATCCACCTCCTCGGCGGTGTTGTAGTGCGCCAGCCCGATGCGCAGCGCGCCGCCGTGTCCCTCCAGCCCCAGCCGCTCCATCAGGGTCAGCGCGTAGTAGTTGCCATCCCAGACGAAGACGCCGCGCGTCGCCAGCCCCTCGGCCAGCGCACGTGGCGTGTGGCCCGCGACCGTCAGCGCGACGGTCGGCACGCGGCGCGCCAGATCGGCCTCGGCAGTTAGCCCATAGAGCGTGGCGCCGGGGATCGTCTGGAGGCCCGCGATCAGCCGCCGGGCCAGCGTGCGCTCATAGGCCTGGATGACGCTCAGCGCGGCGTGCAGGTTGAGGCGACGCCCCGTCATGCCGGGGAAGTCGCTGGCGTGGGCGGCGGCGTGCGGCTGGCCCAGCGCGGCCAGATAGTTGAGCGTGGCCAGCGTGCCTGCTTGCAGCTCGTGGGCTTGCGTGCCGGTCTCCCAGCGGTCGGGCGCCGCCTCGCTGGCCGGGCGTACCTTGTACGGGCGCAGCCGCTCCAGATGCTCCAGCTTGCCCCAGACGATCCCCTGATGCGGCCCGAAGAACTTGTAGGCCGAGCAGGCCAGAAAGTCGCAGCCCAGCGCCTGCACATCAATCGGCCCGTGCGGCGCGTATTGCACGGCGTCAATCCACGTCAGCGCGCCCACCTCGCGCGCCCAGCCGATGATGGTCGCCACATCATTGATCGTGCCCGCCGCGTTCGAGGCATAGCCCACCGCCACGATCTTCGTGCGTGGGGTAATCTTGCTGCGCAGATCTGCCATGTCGAGCGTGCAATTCGAGAGATCAACGTCCGCCATGCGGACCGTCAGCCCGTGGTCCTCGGCCAACTGGAGCCACGGCGCGACATTGGCGTCGTGGTCGAGCGCGGTGACGACGATCTCATCGCCGGGTTGCAGCGTGCGCCCCAGCGCGCGGCTGAAGGCGAAGGTCAGCGTGGTCATGTTGGGGCCAAAGACGATCTCGCGCGGGTCGGCGGCGTTGAGCAGATCGGCCATCGCGGCGTGCGCCTCAGCCAGGATGGAGTCGGAGCGCTGGCTGGTGAGGAAGGCGCCGCCCGTGTTGGCGTTGTTGTGGCGATAGTAGTCGCTGACCGCCTCGATGCACGCCTGCGTGACCTGCGTGCCGCCCGGATTATCGGCGTAGACCACCGGCTGGCCATCCAGCTCAACGGCGAGCGAGGGAAAGGCGCCGCGCACAGCGGCGAGATCGAGCAGCGGGTCAGTCGTCGGGATAGCCACCGGGTCATTCCTCCTGGGGGTGAAGCGGGCAAGCGCGCCGGATGTCTGGGCGATGCCCTCAGTATACGCGCCCGTACCCGCCGCCAGTGACATGCAGGGGATCTGGATATGCTCCAGGTCCCCCAGCTCTTGCGGATGCGGGCCGATCCTGGCTGCGTCGGATCTCCCTGCAATGCCTGGTCAGCTGTACGATGCTAGAATAGAGTGTCGTCATGCATAGGCAGGAAGAGAGGCGTTGGGATGTCCGACCGTGGCTTGCGAAACGATCCTCTGCTCACGACGGATGAGGTCGCGTCGTTCTTGAATGTGGATGTCGTTACGGTTCGCCGGCTCATCACGAAGGGTGAGCTTGGCGCGTATCGGATCGCATCCGAGTACCGGGTGCGCTTGAGCGATCTCGAGGACTATCTGCGACAGCAATATATACCAGCCAGGCGGCAGGCGCCGCAGCCAGATGGAGAGGCCGATCTGGAAGAGGGATCCAACGAATAATGCCTGCCGCATCGGCCCACGCGTCATGGCAGCGCAGCCACTCACGGTATTGCACATTCGCTCATAGTACGCTATAGTGCTTCGTAGTACTATCAAATCCATCGAAAGAGGGGTGCTCATGGTTATGCGCTTTATTCGGGGCGCCAGCCTGGCCGTGTCGCGACCCGCTGGCGACTATGCCTTGCCCCCGGTCGGCGACGACGGGTGGGTGGCCGCTTCAGCCGCGGAGGCGGGCATGTCGGCGCGTCGCCTGAGCGAGTTGACGCGCTCCCTCCGCAATGGAGAGTTCTCGGGGATTGACAGCGTGCTGCTGGCCCGGCGTGGGCGGCTCGTCTACGAGGCCTATGGCGACGGTCCAGACGAGGGCGCCGCGCGGCTGCGGCTACGCAACCCGCGCTCGGCCACCAAGACCGTCACTGGCATGCTCATCGGGATCGCCATCGAGCGCGGCTTCCTGGATGGCGTCTCCGCTCCCATCCTGCCATTCTTTCCCGAGAAACAGTCCGTGCAGCATCCCGACCCGCGCAAGGCCGCCATCACGGTCGAAGATCTGCTGACGATGAGTTCACTGCTCGAATGCGACGACGAAAACACGTTCTCACGCGGCCACGAGGAGCGGATGTATCCGCTGGAAGACTGGGTCGGCTTCGCGCTGAACCTGCCCGTTCGGGGCTTCCCAGGCTGGGCGACGAAGCCAGCCGACGCGCCATATGGGCGCAGCTTCAGCTACTGCACGGCAGGCACGATTGTCCTGGGCGGCGTGCTCGAGCGCGCCGTCGGCCAGCCGATCCCGGACTTCGCGCGCGACACACTCTTTCGCCCGCTGGGCATCGAGCGCGCCGAGTGGCAATACACGCCCACAGGGCAGGCGATGACCGGAGGGGGCCTGAGCCTGGCGAGCCGTGATCTGCTTAAGCTGGGGCAGCTCTACCTGCAAGGCGGCGAATGGGGTGGTCGCCAGGTGATCCCAGCCCGCTGGGTGGCCTCATCCACGCGGCCGCACGCGCGGGTGGATGAGGCCACCGAGTACGGCTATCTGTGGTGGCTGCGGGCATTCTCGAGCGCGGGGCGATCGTACGCCGGCTACCTCATGCAGGGGAACGGGGGGAACAAGGTGGCTGTCTTCCCGGCCCTTGAGTTGGTCGCGGTCGTCACAAGCTCGAAGTACAACGCGCGGGGCATGCGCGACGTGAGCGACCAGCTCCTCGTGAACTACATCCTGGACGCTGTCCAGTCCTAACCCGCTGACGACGACCAGGCTTCGCAGCGCGCTCACATCAAATCCCATGCATCATCCAGTCTAGCGCATAGGTGGCGCGGCGCTGGCGTCTTGCTGGCTGCGCTGGCTCGGCGCACGCTCGGCGGCGCTCTGATGCAGGCGCTGGCGGCGGCGCAGGAACGGGCGCTCCAGCAGTTGGTATGAGAGGTAGGCGACCACGAACGCGCAGATCACCCGCAGCCAGAGTGGCAGCGGCTGGAAGATCGGCAGATCGCCGCGCAGAATCGGAGCATGCCAGACGTAGAGGCTGTAGGAAATCAGGCCGATGAAGCGCAGCGGCGGCGCGGCGAAGATGGCGCGCACGACCGGCCCGCCCCACACCGCGCCCAGTGTCAGCGCGCCAAACGAGACGCCGACCACCAGCGGATAGAGGATGATCGCCGCGCCCCACTGGGCGCCGGGGGTGAATAGCGCCGTGCTGAGTTGCCAGGCGGGCGCCGCGACGAGCGAGATGAGCAGCGCGGCCAGCAGCAGTCCGCGCGCCGCGCGCCGCTGGAGCCGCCGCCCCAGCCCCTCACGCTCGGTAGCGATAACGTAGACGGTCGCGCAGAGCGCGCCGACGAAGAAGATCTCCAGGCTCTTGCCCTGCATGCCCATCGTCGCCAGCCCCAGGATGAAGCGCGCCGCCTCGCCGCCACCGTGCGCCAGCGCGTCGGGAGTGACGGAGGCCATCAGCCGGGTATCGAGCCAGCGCAGCGCCTCCGCCAGCGCGATCACGCCGAGCAGCGCGCCGAGCAGCCGCGCCGCCGAGCGCGTTCCCCGCACCACCCGCGCGATGCCCGCCGCGACGACTGGCAGCAGCAGATAGAACTGGACCTCGACCGCCAGCGTCCAGAAGGGGCCATCCAGATCGCGATTGAAGCGCGGAAAGTCATCATGCAGCAGCGTGACATGGGCCAGCGCGTTCAGCCAGAGCGGGCGGTTCGCCACCGTCCACAGCGCCAGCAGCATGACGGCCAGCGCGACCCAGTAGACCGGCAGAATGCGCAGCGCGCGGCGCTGGTAGAAGCGCGTCCACGAGGGCAGCGCCGCGCCAGAGAGCATCGCGCGAGCGTAGGGACGAAACAGCAGAAAGCCTGAGAGCACAAAGAACAGCGGCACACCCATCGAGAGGTAGTACCAGACATTGCCGATAGCCCGGCTGAGGGGCAGATATTCGACATGCAGATGGAGCAGGATGTGAAATGCGACGATGCTCAGCGCGGCGATCGCGCGCACGCCGTCCAGGGCGCGAATCTCGCCCGCGCCGCCGCTGTCAGCGGGCAGCAGCCACCGCGCGATGCGCTCGCGTGTCAGAGGATGCGCTGCGATGCTGGCCCGGATGCGAGCGGGGATGCTGGCCGGAAAGCTGGCGGCGCCACTGACGAGAAGGCCGAAGGATGAGCCTTCCCCGCGCTCGATGTCATCACGTGTTCGCGGGTCTCGAACCGTCACACTTGCTCCACGTTCACTTCGCGTTGATTTGGCGTTCATCCGGCGCTCGCCAGCCATCAGGGACCCCGGCGGGTAGCATGTGACCAGGCGAGCGCATCCCTCGTGAGTATAGAGCAGCCACTATGCTTCGTAGCCAGCGTACCACGCGGGCGGCTGGTCTCCATGACCTTCAGTCTAACCAGCACGCGCGGCGCCGATCTACGGCGGCGGCTCGCTGAGCGGCGCGACGCTGGTGGAGCTGGCGACGATCGTGGCGGGCGGCGCGAGAAGCCAGCGCCCTAGGGGATTCACCCGCTTGCAAAGCGGGGCGACTGCCGCTAAAATAGCCAGAAGAGCGCCCTTCATCCGGCGCAACCTGACCGGCAAGCGCTGGGCAGCGCTGGATGCGGCGCTAGCGCGACCGTTCTTCAGTCATCTTTCAGCTTTCGGCGCGCGGCCCACCCGGGCGGCGCGTAGTAGAGCGTGCGGCGTATAGCGCGGCCCAATGATCTGAGTTCAGCGTCCAGGAAAGGACTATTCAGCATGCCAACGACCCGTAGCCCGAAGCCGCTCGTCAGCGCGCTGCTGGCGCTGCTGTTCGTCATCGCGTTCGTCGTGCCGTTCCTCTCGTTGAACTTCCTGGCCGGCAAATCAACACCGTTCGATGTCGTGCAGGCGGGCGCGCTTCACTGGGGCGCGGTCATCTTCTTCGGCCTGCTCTGGCTGGGCGCCCAGCTCTTCTGGGATGCGCCGATCGAGGCGACGAAGCTGGGCATGGCGATCTCCGCGACCATCGTGTGGCTCTCGCTGACGCTCTTCTTCAACTTCGGCGACCCGGTCTACGGCGGCCCGGTGGCGTTCTTCGCGTTGATGGGCGGGCTGGGCGTCGTCCTGCTGTGGACACGCTTCCTGGCCGACGAGATCACCTTCTAGCCCACAGCCTCTGGCGCCGCGCTGACCGCATCCAGCCGCATCCAGCCGCATCTGGATGGATCCGGAAACACCCCAGAATCGCCCGATTCCACTCCTCAGAGCTGGATCGGGCGATACGTTCGGAGCGCATACTGTCGCTCCCCGCGACCACTTTTGGCTACCCCTTGACACCATGCTTCATATATGTTACTAATTATCACAAGAGAAGTAACTTCCATAGAGGAAGCGAAGCGCCAGAGGCGCTGCGGGAGCATCGCATCTCCCGTATCTTCCCAGCAGGATGGGCGCCGCATCGCCAGGAGTATCCGGGAGCGGCGCAAACGACACAGCAAAAGAACGAGAAGAGGGATTCACAGAGCATGGCGTACAACATTGATTCTAGCCACTCGCTGGTTGAGTTTTCCGTCAAGCATATGATGGTCACGACGGTGAAGGGTCGCTTCACCCGGTTCCAGGGCGATGTGGAGATCAACGAGACGACTCCCGCCGACTCGAAGGTGGATGTCGTCATCGAGACCGCCAGCGTCACCACCGGCGATGAGAACCGCGATAAGCACCTGCGCAGCGGCGACTTCTTCGAGTCGGAGAAGTACCCGACGATCACCTTCCACAGCAAGCAGGTCGAGCCGCTTGGCAACGAGACCTACCGCGTGACGGGCGACTTTACCATGCATGGCGTGACCCGCGCACTGACCTTCGACATCACCCGCGAGGGCGTCACCAAGAATATGAAGGGCGAGGCGCTGCACGGCTTCTCTGGCGCGCTGACGATCAGCCGCAAGGACTTCGGGCTGGAGTGGAACGTGGCGCTGGAGAGCGGTGGCTGGCTGGTGAGCGACCAGGTGAAGATCTCGCTCGAGGTCGAGGTGGTCGACAAGGCCGCCGTCGCCGCGTAATTCCAGCGCAATCTGAAGAGACGCCGAAGAGGCGTGAGCCGTTTCGACATAAGCGCGCTCCATCCGCTGCTTCACATGAAGCGACGGGTAGAGCGCGCTCGCGCTGGCTCGCGCTGGCTTGCCCTGGCTGGCGCTCGCCCAGCCAGCGGGCTAGGCCTTCCTGAAGGGGAAGAGCGGGAAGACGGTGCGATGCAGCGTCTCGTTGGTGATCTCCGCCATCACGATGTACCACGCCAGCGCGGCCAGCAGCAGCTCGACCCAGCCACCCGCCTTGGTGGCGCCAGAGCTACTGAGCGCGGCCCCGATGTCCTCCAGGATGATGGCGGCATCGAAGACCAGGAAGGTAACAAATACCGTCCAGTTGGTCCCCAGGCTGGCGATGGTGAAGATGACGGTGATGACGGTCCACATGACCAGGAAGATGAACACCGCCTGGCCTGCGGCGGCCCCGGCGTGGGGCACGACATACAGTAGCAGCGCATCATATGAGAGCCAGAAGGCGCCATACGATGTCATAAAGGCCGCCGGGAAGAGGTCTCCGCGCGCCAGCGCGAAGAACCCGGCAATGAATTGCGTCAGCCCCCCATAGAAGGCTGCCAGGGCGATCACCAGCACGGTTCCCTCGGAGTTGAGGATGCCGCTGGTATACAGCCCCAGCGTGAACGTGGTGAGCGCGAATCCCCCGACCCCAACAGGCACGGCGTTCGTGATGAATGGGTGGCGTTGTGGGATGGGCGTTGACGGTAGAGGTTCGGGCGCTGCCATAGCAATCCCTCCTGCGTCACATCACAGAAATCACTGGCACAACACTGCGCTGCGTCTACGACCTCTGATCTCTCCGCTTGCTACCACCTCCTCCTGCGCATGTCGAGGTCGGCGCATGCAAACGTCGCGGCATTCAGGCGACGCTCCCGGCGCCGCACGTTTCCTGCCAATATGTCACTTTGCGACACAAGCAATCGGCTTCGCCGCCGCTCCCCGGAAGAGCCGCGCGGCGCCATAGCGCGCTCCGGTGGTACGATGTGGGAGAGCGAGCGCAACGTGCGCCGTGAGCGCAGGCGCCCAAATCTCATGCTGGGGCGAGAAAGCAGGTAGGAAACTATGCTCAGTGGCAGCCAGGCCGCGGAGGCGCGCTGTGTGGCGCTGACGCAGGCGCGACGCGGCCACGGCATCAGCGTGACCGGCTACTATCTGGGCCGCGCGCTGGTAGAGCGCGGGCTGCGTGTGCTGCTGGTGGATCTGACGGGCCGCCACGAGCGTCTGCACGCCTTGCTGGAGCGCGAGCCAGTCAAGAACCTGGGGCTGTGGATTCCGCCCTCGCTACGATCCGACGCGCTCCCCGATCTGCTGGCGCGCGCGCGCCGCGAGACGGCGGGCAAGGTGGACGTGCTGCTACTGGATGTGGACGCCTCGGTCTTTCAGAGCATCGGCGGGCTGTCGGCAGGCATTGACTATGTCACGCTCTTTGTGGAAGCGGGCGACACGGGCCTGCGCGACGCCGACCACCTCGGCATCCAGTTCGACGATCGCCTGCCGCCCTATGGTCATGTGGGGGTGGCGCTCTGCCGCACCGACGCCGAGCGCGCCGACGACGCGCCGCAGCGCACACCTGAGCATGGCCTGCCCATTCTTGGCGGTTTCCCCGCCGACTATCTGCTGGCCGCCAGCGACGACTTTGGCGCGCGCGGCGGCGAGGCGAAGTCGCCGCACGAGGGCTACCTGATCGCCATCCGCCAGCTTGCGCGCGCGCTGGTAGAGATCGTGCCGCTGCGTCGAGCGCCCAGCCCGGCTTCCAGCCCAGCAGGCCCGGCGCCCTCGCCCACCGGCCACAGCGCATGACGCCCGCAGTTGGCGCGCACGGCAGCGACGCGCCCACTCTGCTCGACATCTACCTGGCGCTCTCGCATATCGGGCCAGCCAGTGGGCCGCTGGCGCCGCTGGCTGGCGAGGCGCCCGAGGAGACGCCACGCCTCTACATCGCCCATATCGCGACAGATGCGGCGGATGAGTGGCGCGTCTTTCTCCGCCCCGATCTGCCAGCCGCCGTGCGCGATGCGCTGGCGGCGCTGCCCCCACAGGCGCTCTTCACCGATGTGGCGCTGGCGGCCGGCATCCTGACCGACGGCGAGACCGATGGCGCGCGACCTGACGTCTGGCAGGGGCGCACGCTGCTCTTCCCCGATGATCTGAGCGATCTCGTCGCCCCGTTGGCGAACCGCGACGATCTGGTGCGGCTGGCGCCCGCGCAGCCTGGCGACGACTGGTATGGCGCCTCCGCGCCCGGCGACGCCCGCCGGCGCCCCGCCATCGCGCCCGCCGACGAAGAGCCGCCCGCGCGCGAGGCCTTTCCCGGCGAGCAGTTCGCCGCGCTGGCCGATGGGCTGGTGGTGGCGACCTGCCAGTCGTCGCGCGAGAGCGCGCTGGCGGCCGAGGCCTGGGCGCGCACCCTGCCCGCCGCGCGCGGGCGCAGACACGCCACGCGCGTGACAGCGCTATGGGCGCTCGACGCGCGACGCCGTGGCAAGATTCCGTTCTACAGCTACCACCGCGCCAACCAGGCATCGGCTGGCGTGGCGCGCGCGCTGAGCCTGATCCCCTTTCTCGAAGACGTCGGCTATCTATGAGGTTGTGAGCGGGGCATGGCCCTGGCCGCTACGCTGAGGGGCGCTTGCGCGCGACCGCCGCTGGCTCTATGCTTGATGGAAGAGTCGTTAGCCGGAGCGATCGCCGCGCGAAAGCAGCGCGAGGGCGAGGCATGTGATGGAGCTGGCGGAGAAACTGCGCCGACTGCGCAAAGCTGAGGGCATGCGGCGCGGGCTGTGGCGCACGCTCACCCAGCACGAGGTTATCCGCGCGATGCGCCAGGAGATCGGCGTCTCGCTGAGCCAGGCCTACCTCTCGCAGTTGGAGAGCGGCAAGCGCGCGCATCTGACCAGCGCCACACGCGAGGCGCTGGCGCGCTTCTACCATGTCCACCCCGGCTATCTGATCAGCGATCCACCCGGCGCGGCGAGCGAGCCTGCCCAGGCCTTGGCTCCCACCGCTGCTCCAGCGCGGCCAGATGATGCTGCGCTGGTGGCGCTCTGGGCGCGGCTGGCCAGCGCGCCAGAGCCAGCGCGGCTGGCGCGCCTGCTCGCCCAGCGCCTTGACGAACTGCTGCGCCTCTCGTCAGCTGAGCTGGCCGCGCTGGAGCTACGCGCGGCGCACGGCCCCAGCGCGAGCGGCGCCGAATCTGCGCCCGAGCGCGCCGACGGGTAGGATACCGTCCGGGCGTCTGAGTGGTTGCGCGCGTTGGACGCCTCATGCAGCAACGCAAGGAGGCTAGCGCGCAACGTGGTCGGGCGCCTGCTCGTACGAATGATGTGAGCGAGGCGACAGGGCGACCGGAACGCCCCCGCGTCCGCCTCGGCAGTCACCAACACCCCGCCAGAGAGCGAGGCAGGAAGAGAACTATGGCTAGCAAATGGAGCTGGTTCGCCGTCGGCGTGGCCGCCGGACTCTCGGCGGCAGCCATCGGGCAGGAACTCGCCAAAGCGCCAGAGGCGCGCACATGGAAGGGAACCGTCGCTGGCGTTCCCTACAACTTCCGTCTGGAAGAGTGGCCAGAGATCACCAACGAGTTCTGGAATCCAGAGAGCGACAAGATTCTGGTTCCACATACGATCGGCCTCGGCTGGGGCGTCAACTTCGCCGCGCTCAAGCGGCGCGCGGAAGAGCTGCTCGGCCTGAGCGCCGGGGCCAGCGACGAGACCACTCAGCCGCAAACGCCCATTGGTGTCTGACCGCCCGCTATCGCCCGCTATCGCCCGCTATCGCCTGATGCCATGCCTGATGCTCTGGCCCGGCGTCTCGTCCGAGGCCTGAGCTGAGGCCGGACATGCCGGGAATGCCTGGAGGCGCCGGGATGCTTGCGACAGATCCGCTCTCGCTGCTGTTTCTGGGATGCGCGCTCTTCTCTGGCCTGTTCCTCGTGGCCGCGGTCGTTCTCGGCGCCGGGGGACACGGCCATCTGGGCCATCTGGGCCACGCTGGTCATCTTGGGCATATCGGCCACACGGGATCCGCTGGGCCATCGGCGCAGACCGGCCACGCCAGCCAGGTGGGGCAAGCGAGTCATGCCGCGGGTCATGCCGCGAACCAGCCAACGCAGGCGGCGCAGACGCCCGCCAGCGGCGGCGGCGAGAGCCTGTGGGGGATGGCGCAGAGCCTGCTGCTGGGCAGCCTCAACCTGAATGGCGCGCTGATCTTCCTGCTGGTCTTTGGCGTGCTGGGCTATCTGCTGAATACCGGGCAGTCCTCCCCGCTGCTGGCCGTCCTGCTGGTCGCCGCGCTGGTCGGCGCGGGCGCGGCAATTGGCGTCAACGCCGCGCTCACCCGCATCTTCATCACCTCGCAGGCGGGCGAGCTGTCTGCTGAGAACTCGCGCCTGGAGGGGCGGCTGGCCACCGTCAGCATCCCGATCCGCGAGCGCGGGCTGGGTGAGGTGGTCTATAGCGGCGAGGCGGGCGCCCGCCACAGCATCGGCGCGCGCAGCAATGATGGCGCGCCCATCCCCACAGGCGCGCAGGTCGTGATCGTCGAGGCTGAGTCTGGGCTGGTCACCGTCCAGCCGTGGGACGAGTTCCTGGCCGACACGCGCCAGCGCCTCAGCGCCGACCAACCCGCCCCACGCCTCGCGCCCGCGCCCGCCTCTGGCCCCGCGCCCGCCGGGCCACCCGGCGTACCATCTGACGACACCGCGCCGCGGAGCGAGTGAGTCCGCGACCCGCATCACCTCGCATCACCTCGCACCACCTCGCACTATCCACATGACGACCTCGCAGCATCTGGAGATGAGAACATCGGCGCCGCTGGCTCGTTCCCGTGGGGAGCGCGCGGCTGAGCGCCCTGGCCACAGGTCGAATCAGGTCGAATCAGGCCAAATCAGGCCGAAGAAGGGGCTGAGCGAACCCTATGAATCCCGTCGTTGAAGTCGTGATCGTGATCATCGTTCTCGTGCTCGCGTTTCTGGGCCTGCTGCGCGTCTTCAGCTCGTACTACCACAAGGTCGGGCCAAACCGCGCCCTGATCGTCTATGGCGCGGGCGGCACACAGGTAGCGCAGGGCGGCGCCAAGCTGGTCATCCCGCTCATCAACCGCGCACAGGAGTTCTCGCTGGAGCTGATGTCGTTCGATGTCGCGCCACAACAGAACCTCTACACCAGCCAGGGTGTCTCGGTGCGCGTGGAGGCCGTCACCCAGCTCAAAGTGCGCTCGGATAAAGAGAGCATTCTGACGGCGGCGGAACAATTCCTCAGCAAGTCGGATGAGGAGCGCGAGGGACTGATCCGGCTGGTGATGGAGGGCCACCTGCGCGGCATCGTCGGGCAGTTGACCGTCGAGCAGCTCGTCAAAGAGCCAGAGATGGTCAGCGAGAAGATGCGCCAGGTCAGCTCGGCGGATCTGGCCAAGATGGGGCTGGAGGTCGTCTCGTTCACCATCAAAGAGGTGCGCGACGAGAACGACTACATCGCCAACATGGGCCGCCCAGAGATCGAGCGCGTCAAGAAAGAGGCCAATATCGCCGTCGCGCTGGCCTCGCGCGACACGCAGATTCAGGCCGCCAACGCCGCGCGCGAGGCCGCCGTCGCCAAAGCCTCGGCGGATCAGGAGCGCGTGGAGGCCGAGGCCGCCTCGCAGGCCAAGCAGTCCGAGTTCCAGCGCGATCTGGCGCTCAAGCGCGCCACCTATGACGCCGAGGTCAAGAAGCAGCAGGTGGTGGCCGACAAGGCGACCGACTTGCAGGCGCAGGTGGTGCAGCAGCAGATCGTGCAGGAGACCGCCCACGCGCAGGAGATCGAGAAGACCGCGCAGGTGAAGGTGCAGGAGGCCGAGTCGCAGCGCCGCCAGATGGAGCTGGAGGCGACCGTCATCAAGGCCGCCGACGCCGAGAAGCAGCGCATAGAGACGCTGGCAGCGGCTGAGCGCCAGCGGATGGCGCTGGAGGCCGAGGGCCGCGCGGCGGCGCTGCGGGCGCAGGCGGCGGCGGAGGCCGAGGCGACGCGCATCCGTGGCGCGGCGGAAGCCGAAGCGGCGCGGCTGCGTGGTCTGGCCGAGGCCGAGGTGATCCGCGCGAAGGGCGAGGCTGAGGCCGAGGCGATGCGCGTCAAGGCGGCGGCGTATCACGAATACAACCAGGCCGCTGTGCTCGATAAGGTGATCGCCAATCTGCCCGAGATGGTGCGCGCGATGGCCGAGCCACTATCCAAGGTGGACAAGATCAGCATCGTCTCAACCGGCTCAGGCGCTAACGGCTCCCTTGGCGCTAGCCGCGTGACGGGCGACATGGTCAACATGCTGGCGCAGACGCCCGCCATTCTGGAGGCGCTGACAGGCGTGCGGCTGGCCGACCTGATGGCGCGCGTGCCGGGCATGGCGACTGGCGCGGCGACGCAGCCCGCCGAATCAGCGGCGGTGGACGCGGTGGAGAGCGATTCCGCGGCGCCCAGCGCGCCTGCACCCGAGCGCCCGGGCAGCCCTGAGGCCACGGCCGCCGAGCAGCCAGCCCCGGCGACAGAGGCAGCGCCCGTCAGCGTCGCGGCGGGCGGCGCGGCGCTCAATGGCGCGGCGCCATCCGGCCCGTCTGGCGCATCTGGGTCGAACGCCTCGCGCGGACCACGCCGCCAGCGCGCCCGTTAGCGCCCCTACCCCCGGCTCCTTTCCCCCGCCAGGGCGGGAGAGGGGAGCCAGGGACGGCGTCGCGCTCAAGCGAGCGCTAGCAGGAGAGGCGCGCGCATGACCATTCACCTGGTGAGTGGCGATCTCTTTATCAATCGCTATGACGCTCAGGCGCTGGCCCAGGGCGTCAACTGTCAGGGATCCATGGGCGCGGGGATCGCGGTTGGGTTCCGTGAGCGCTATCCGGCGATGTATGAGGAGTACCGACGTCGGTGCAAGGCGCAACCGCGCGAACTCAACCCTGGCGATGTATTTCTCTGGCGAGCGGATGATGGGCAGCCGTGGGTGTTCAATCTGGCGACGCAGGAGAACTACTGGCGCGCTCGCGCGACGTATGCCGCCGTTGAGCAGGCGCTGCGGCAGACCCGCGCGCTGGCGGAGGCCGAAGCTGTGCGCTCCATCGCCGCGCCACGTATTGGAGCGGGCTATGGCGGCCTCTCATGGAAGAAGCTCCAGCCGATCTTCTTTGCCATCTTCACCGACTGGCCTGGCGACTTCTACCTCTATGAGACCTATGCTGCGGAGGGCGACACATAGGCATAGGCGCAGTGGGCGCCAGCTGCTCGATCGTGTTGGCCGACCATGCTGGCCGATCATCGCGCTACGCCGACTGCTATGTCATACGAGACGAACGATTGTCCAGATGCAAGAATACGCTATCTTGCGTATCTTGTGTCCAAAGCCGATAAACAGGCAATCCGCAAGGGTTGTGCTCGTCAGGGGGTCATGGTATACTTGCGCACAAGAGCCGCGATGAGGCTCGATCACAACTCCTGTGTGTGAACGGGGATCACACGCACGCTGTAGACGTAAGTCGGTGGTTGGCAAGGGTTAGAACGTCGGCCTTGGTTTTGGGACGATTTCGCCTCAGTTCTCCTCAACAGCGCATTCCCCCGGTTTTCAGCTAGGCCCTGCACAGCGTCAGGGCAGACAGGCGCCAGCGGCGTTCCCGGCGTGTAGAGCCGTGGGCGGCCGCAGCCGACAGAGAGAGGTTCTACCTTGGCCACCGATCAGACACTTCGTTGTCGCGAGTGCGGACGTGAATTCCTGTTCACGACCGGCGAACAAGAATTCTACGCCAGCCGTGGGCTGATGAACACGCCCTCCCGTTGCCCGGAGTGCCGCGCCGCTCGCAAAGCGACCATGTCCGGCGGGGGCGGGAGTGGCGGTCGCCGCGAGATGTTCGTGGCGACGTGCAGCTCGTGCGGGCGCGAGGCGCGCGTGCCGTTCCAGCCGCGCGGTGATAAGCCCGTTTATTGCAGCGACTGCTACCAGCAGATGGGTGGTGGCAATCGCCGCGGCGCATCCAATGGCGGTGGCGGGTACGGCTCGCGCTGGTAAGCGACCCGACCGACACGACCTGACACAACGACGCCCTCCGTTCCAGACTGGAGCGGGGGGCATTGTTGTCGCCTCTCGCTCATCCCTCCCGGCGATGCCGCTACTTTGGAACGCGCCTTGCTCATCTGACAACGGCTCTAGCTGATCAGCAGAGATGCGCCTGGGACAACACATCCGGCACGCCGACCCTTGAAGAACCCTGGCGCAAGGCATTGCGCGGGTTGTCACTGGCTGGCATCGAGCTGGCATCGAGCTGGCATCGAGCTGTCGTCCTGTGGTCGCCGCGACCGCTGTCGCAGGCGCCGAGTGATTCTCGCCAATGTGGAAATGTGGAGGGGAAACGCGCCGTGCGTTTGACGTCACAGCAGCCGCAGTCTGCGCCGCGGGCCGAGGCGCCCGGCGCACCGATTGGCGAGCACCTCGTACAGTTCTACGAGACAGACGGCTTTCTCCTGGATGCGCTGCGGCGCTACATCCAGACGGGTCTGGAGGCCGGCGAGGCATGCGCCGTGATCGCTACGCGGCGCCATCGCCGCCAGCTAGAAGACCACCTCCGCCTCGCTGGGCTTGATCCGCTCGCTCTGCGCCGCCAGGGGCTATATCTGAGCCTGGACGCGGACAAGACGCTCGCCGAGTTCATGGCCGACCGCACGCCCGACCCCGAGCGTTTCAGGCGAGCCGCCGGGCGCATCATCCAGCGGGCGGCAGGGGGCGGGCGACCGGTGCGCGTCTTTGGCGAGATGGTCGCGCAGTTGTGGCTGGAGGGGAACGAAACCGCCGCGATCCGGCTGGAGGCGCTCTGGAACGATCTGCAGGAGAGCGGCGGCGCGGCCTTCACCCTGCTGTGCGCCTATCCAACGCGCCTCTTTGTGGGCGAAGAGCGCCAGGACGCGCTCCAAGACGGGCTTATGGCGGTCTGCCAGCAACATGACCACATCATGCCCGACGAGCTGACCGCGACGCTGAGCGAACCCACTGAGCGACTGCGCGCGTTTGCCCGCCTGCAACAGGAGACCCACGCCCTGCAAGTTGAGATCGCACAGCGCCAGCTTGCTGAGGAGCGCCTGCGTGTCTCGGAGCAGCGCTATCGTCGCCTCTTTGAGGAGGCGCTGGACGGCGTGCTGATGCTCGACCCGCTCACTGGCCGCATATGTGACGCGAACCCCGCCGCCATGCGCCTGCTAGAGCGCTCCGCCGAGCAGTTGCTGGGACAGGAGCCGTGGCAGATGGGGCTGTTCGCCGACAACGCGGCCTTCGCCGAGTTCATCGGCGCCCTGCGGCGACAGCCCGTCGTGCGCGACGAAGCGCTGCGCCTGCGAACAGCGACCGGGGCCGAGCGACTGGTGGAGTTCGCAGGCTGCCTGATCGCGCTGGAGGACGGCGACGAGCTTGTCCAGTGTACGATTCGCGATGTCACCGAGCGGCAGCATCTGGCGAATGAGCTGGCCGAGCGCGCCCGCGCGCTGGAAGCAGTGCAGGCGATCACCGATATTGCGCTGGCCCAGCCATCGCTCGATGGCCTGCTGCGCGCGCTGCTGGAGCGCACCGGAGCCATCCTGGGCGTGGACAACGTCGCCATCCTGCTGCCCGACGCGGCCGGGCGCGAGCTGACCATCCATCTGGCGCACGGGCCAGAGGAAGAAGTGGCGGGTAGCGTGCATGTGCCGATTGGGCAGGGCGTGGCGGGGACCATCGCCGCGACCCGCCAGCCACTGGTCATCAACGATCTGCGCAACGCGACGGTGGCTAATCCGTTCCTGCGCGAGCGGCTGCGATCGCTGATGGGCGTGCCGCTGCTCGCTGAGGATCGCCTGATCGGGGTGATCCACGCTTCCACGATTGCGCCGCGCCACTTCACCGCGCGCGAGACGCAACTGCTGCAACTGGTTGCCGGGCGCATCGCCCTGGCAATTGAGCGCGCTCAGTTGCTCCAGGCGGCGCAGCACGCGCGCCACGAGGCGGATGAACGCGCCCGCCAACTGCACGCCACCATCGAGGCGATCGCCGATGGCGTGGTGGTCTTTGATAGCACTGGCCGCCTGCTGCAGATGAACGTGGCGGCCCAGCAACTCCTGGGCATCGGGGAGACGCCGCAGTATGACGCCGCGTGGACGAAGATCAGCCGCCGTCAAGTGCGCGACAGCCTCGGGCGCGAAATGCCACCCAGCGAGTGGCCGGTCAGCCGTGTGCTGCGTGGCGAGGTCATCACGGGAGAGCAGGCGGCCGATCTGATCGTGCGGGCCGCCGACGGCCACGACATCGAGCTGAGTGTCTCGGGCGCGCCGATGCTCGACGCTGAGAACAACGTGGTGGGCGCTGTCTGCGTCTTCCGTGATGTCACCGCTCAGCGGCGGCTGGAGCGTCGCACGCATGCCGCGCTCGCCGCGCTACTGGCGATGGCCAGCGCGCTGGTTGATCTGCCCCCCAACATCCATCCAGATGCGCCGTTCAGTTCCAGCCCTGAGGGCGAAGCCGACCTCTCGCAGAGCGACGCCGAGGCAGACGATACTCCCACTGGCAAGCCGCCATCCGCCTCGCCAGTGGCCCACCGCCTGGCGCAACTCGTCCGCGATGTCTTCGATTGTCAGCGCGTCGGCATCGCCGCTATTGACCCGGAGACCTGCCTCCAGATTCCGGTTGCGGTGGTGGGGCTGGAACCGGATGCGGAGCGCGAGTGGTGGAAGAGCCAGCTCGAGCATCCACAGCGCTACGGCGACGATGGAGCCGACCCTGCTCTGCTGGCGCGCTTCGAGGCGGGCGAGGCGCTGGTCAT
>JAICVT010000538.1 GCA_025935235.1 Ktedonobacterales bacterium
GAAGCGTCGGCAGGCAGGCGGCGCGCGGCGCGATGCGTGTGCGACCGCCGATGACATCGCATCACCGATGGAGGAGCGGCACATGGCGACCAATCTACCCAGATGGCGCGCCTCGCAGGCAGATCAATCGGTCATCCAGTGGCTGCTGGATGCTGACCCCGCGATGCGCTGGCAGGTGATGCAAGACCTGATCGGCGCCCCCGCGGAGCAAGTCGCGGCTGAGCGCGCGCGAGTCGCGACCGAGGGCTGGGGCGCCCGGCTGCTCGCCATGCAGGGGGCCGATGGGACATGGGGCGGCGAGGCGTTTAACCAGGGCTGGGACTCCACGATGCACGTCCTGACGCTGCTGCGCGAGATGGGGCTTGATCCCGCGAGCGACGAGGCGCGGCGCGCGATTGGCTTGGTGCGCGAGCGTGTGCGGTGGCGCGGCTGGGACTGGGATGGCGCATGACGAGGAGCGGACTTCGAGGGCAACCCCTTTTTCGCGGGCGAGGTCGAGCCGTGCATCAACGGTCAGGTGGCGGCCAGCGGCACCTACTTCGGCCAGGACATCCAGCGGATCATCGGGCTCCTGCTCAGCGAGCAGTTGCCTGACGGTGGCTGGAACTGCGAAGCCGCCAACGGCTCGACACGCTCGTCCTTCAACACCACGATCTGCGCGCTGGAAGCCCTGCTCGAAGTCGAGTTGGCTGGTGACGCCAGCGGCGTCGAACTGGCGGCGGTGACGGAGGCGCGTCTGCGCGGGCAAGAATACCTGCTGGAGCGGCCCTCCTCCGGCGGCTAGCGACCGGCGAGGTCATCGCGCGCGATCGCGACAGCGGCGCCGAGTTGACGCGCTTCGCCTTCCCGACCTGGTGGCATTACGATGTGCTGCGTGGGCTTGAGTACCTGCGCCGCGCCGGAGCCACGCCAGACGCGCGCATGGCCGAGGCAATCGCGCTGGTCGAGTCGAAGCGTGACGGCGACGGCCGGTGGCCGCTCGAGACCCGGTATCCCGGCGTGATGCTAGTTGAGGTAGATGACGGCGAGGGCCAGCCGAGCCGGTGGAACACGCTGCGCGCCCTGCGGGTATTGGACTGGTACGCGGCAGGCGGCGCTCGTGACGACTAGCGCGGGCGCCCCTTTAGCCACCCGCCGACTGTGCGCCGCCCTGCTCAAGCGCGTACTGGATGAAGGCCAGCGTGGCCTGCTGGTCGGCGGGGTCGGCGGGCGTGTGAACCTTGAGCGAGGGGTTGGGGCGCGCCTCCCATGCCCGGCGGATCAGGTCAGCCCAGCGAGCGTCCAGCGTGCGCTGCGCCCACTCGGCTCCCGCGCGCTTCGACTCGACGCGTCCCGTTGCGAGCGTCTGAAGCATGCGGCAGTAGGAGAGTACGACGAACGGCTGCGCCCACTGATTCGCCAGGCTGTAGCGTTGCGCCCTGATCTGGCGCGCCCACTCGCGCATCGTCTGCCGCACCTCGTGGCGCAACTCGTCCGCTGAGACAGGAGCGATCAGCGCGGTGGGCGGCGGCCCGGCCAGCGTGACGCCGCGCTCGCGCGTGACCCAGCGCACGATTGCCGTGTCGTCATGCTTGGAGCGCTCCAGCCGGTCGCTGGTGTTGTCCAGAAAGAGCAGCGATCGGCGCGAGGGGCCGACCCGCCGCAGGATGTCTCTGGGGATATACGAGCCTTCGAGATGCTGCGCCCAGTGCGGCGACAGGCGATAGAGGCGGTGGTGCATGGCGTTCAGGGCCGCCTCCTCGGCTGGCGATGGGTCGCGCTCGGTCGCGATCAGAAAGTCCACGTCGCTGTCCACATCCCAGTCGCCGACGGCGAAGGAGCCTTGCAGATACGCCGCTACGAAGTTCTCGCCCAGCGCCTCTCGCGCGCCAGCGATCAGCTCGCGCAGCACGCCATTGAGCGCCTCGTCAGTTGTCGGATCAGTGTTCGGCTCGTGGGATCGTGGCATAGTCAGCGCCTCCGCTGGTCGCTCAATTCGCGCTCAGAGCAGGTCGTCCAGTTCGTCCAGGCTGGCGATGGTCGCATCGGGGCGCGCGCCCGCCGTCAGCGGCTGGGACTCGCGGCGCAGCCAGATGGCGCGCACGCCCGCGCGATTGGCGCCGAGGATGTCGGCGTCGGGGCTATCGCCGACCATCACCGCCTCGCTGCGCGCGATCTCCAGCGCCTCCAGCGTGCGCGCGAAGATGGCGGGGTCGGGCTTGGCGATGCCCGCCTCGCCAGAGACGGCCACCACCGGGAAGTAC
>JAICVT010000331.1 GCA_025935235.1 Ktedonobacterales bacterium
AAGTGGTCGTTCGCGCCGACCGCTTTGATGCCATCTTCGAACATCGTGATGCAGAAGGGGCAGGCCGCCGCCATCGCATCGGCGCCCGTGTCGAGCGCCTCCTGCACGCGCGTATTGTTGATGCGCTTGCCGATCTTCTCCTCCATCCAGACGCGGCCACCACCGCCGCCGCAGCAGAATGAGCGGTTGCGGTTGCGCGCCATCTCCGTCACGCCATCCTTGTTGATGACGTTCAGCACGCGGCGTGGCTCGTCGTAGACGCCATTCCAGCGCCCGATGAAACAGGGGTCGTGGTAGGTCAGCTTGCGGCGGTCGAAGCCTTCGGGCAGCGTGAGCTGGCCCGTCGAAATCAGCCGATCAATGAACTCGGTGTGGTGCATCACCTCGAAGTTGCCGCCCAACTGCGGATACTCGTTCTTGATCGTGTTGAAGCAGTGCGGGCAGGTCGCCACCACCGTTTTGACGTTGTAGGCGCGCCCCGGCTCCACGCCGACGCCACGCGAGGCTGGGCCATTGGGAACCGCCGCCCCGTGCTCGCCCTCAGCTGGCCCCTTGTCGAAGCCGTAGCCCTTGATCGTCTCGACATTCTGGCTGGCGAGCATATAGTAGAGATACTCGTTGCCGATGCGCCGCGCCGGGTCGCCCGTGCAGGCTTCCTCTGGCCCCAGGATGCCGAAGTGGACGTTGGCCGCCTGCATCACCTTGGCGAAGGCGGTCGCCACCTTGCGGTTGCGCTGGTCGAATGACCCCATGCAGCCAACCCAGTAGAGCACATCCACATCGGGGTCTTCGGCCAGCGTCGGCACATTCATGCCCGCCGCCCACTCGGCGCGCGTGTCGTTGCTGATCTCCCAGGGATTCTGGTTGCGCTCCAGGTTGTTGAAGAGTGGCGTCACCTCCTGCGGGAAACGGCTCTCCTCCATCACCAGATAGCGGCGCATGTCGTCAATCTTCTGCACATGCTCGATCGAGACCGGGCAGATCTCCACACAGGCGCCGCAGTTGGTGCAGGCCCACAGCGTCTCGTCTTTGATCAGCCCGCCCACCATCGGCTCGTGTCGGGCGGCTTCCTCGGTCGCGCCCGCGCCCACCAGCGTCATATTGGCGTTGGCGAAGACCTCCTCCTTGACGTTCAGGATAATCTCCTTCGGCCAGAGCGGCTTGTCGGTCGCCAGCGCCGGGCAGACGCTATTGCAGCGCCCACATTCGGTACAGGCGTAGCCATCCAGCAACTGCTTCCAGGTGAACTGGTTGACCTGATGCACGCCGTAGTCCTCGCGCTCCTCCAGATTCTCGATCGGCTGGAGCGCGCCGCGTGGGCCGAGATTGCGGAAGAAGACGTTGAAGGGCGTGGCGATCAGGTGCAGGTGCTTGGAGTAGGGCAGGTACATCAGGAAGCCCAGCACGGTCAGCGCGTTGCCCCACCACGCCACCGCCGCGATGGCCGCTGCCGAGTAGTCGGGCAGGCCGAGCATCATCGAGCCGAGCCACGCGCCGATCGGCGTCCACTCTTCGCCGTGGGTGGCGACGTAAGCGAAGACCTCGAAGGCCACCAGTGTCACCAGCACCAGCGTGATGAGACCGAGGATGACGAAGGCGTCGGCCATGCCGTGCGATTGGCTGCGCAGTTGGCGTGGGCGCAGGACGATGCGGCGGAAGGTGAAGAAGAGCATGGCGATGAAGGCCATCACGATGAAGAAGTCGAGCACGATGGCGAAGGGGCGGCTGGAGATGACGGGCAGCTTGAATCCCAGCCCCATCGCCCAGAGGTTGAGCGCATCGAGCTGGATGATGATGAAGCCCCAGAAGGTGAAAAAGTGCGCCAGCCCCGGCAGCGGATCGCGCAGCACGCCGCGCTGCCCCAGCACCATCAGCACGAAGTATTTGATGCGGTCGCCGATCCGATCAAAGCGGTTCTCCGGGCGACCGGCGAGCATCAGCCGAACCAGCGTGCGAATGCGCAGCGCGAAGACCACCCACGCCGCGACCAGCACGATGGCGAAGATGACCGCGCCGATTGGCCCACCCGACGGCCAGAACTGGAGACCCATGATTCGCTCTCCTCCAAAGTATGCGGTCGCGGAACCTCTCCCCCTAACCCCCTCCCCTGCGAGGGGAGGGGAAACCGGAACTCCCCTCGCACTGTGGGAGAGTCGGGCTGGGGGTGAGGTCGTCCACCTCTGCGCTAGCTGCCCTTGCGCTGCTTCACCTTCTCGATGAGCTGCGGCAAGACCGCGTTCAGGTCGGCCACCACGCCCAGATCGCAGAAGCTGAAGATGGGCGCCTCTTTATCCTTGTTGATGGCGATGATGAGCCTGGATGACCCCATGCCCGACTTGTGCTGCACCGCGCCGGAGATGCCGCAGGCGATGTAGACGGCGGGTTTGACGGTCTTGCCAGTCTGCCCCACCTGATAGGCATAAGGAATCCAGCCGTCATCCACCGTCGGGCGGGTGGCGCCGACGCTCGCGCCTAGCGCCGTCGCCAGCGCCTCGATCTGCGTGAAGCCCTGCGGCCCACCCAGGCCGCGCCCGCCGGAGACGATGATCTGCGCCTCTTCGAGCTTGGGCTGGCTGGCGCTGGGCTGCCAGTAGTCGTGGCCGTCAGCGGCCTTAGTGAGATGTCCGGCTGCCCCAGCGTCCGCGGCGCCCATCGGGGCAGAGAGCTTTGCGCCATTGGCGGGCGCGCTGGCGGCAGGCACGCTGACGACCTCAGCCGTCCCGCCGACGCGGTTGATCTCGAAGGCGTTGGCGCGCGCGCCGATTAGCTTCGTCCCACCGCCGACAAAGGTCGCTTTGACTAGTTGCGCCCCATCGAAGGCCGGTATGCTCAGCGCCAACTCGCCGCCCTCAGCGCTGACATCAGAAACGTTGTATTCCAGGCCCAGACCGAGACGCGCCGCGAGACGCGCCGCTATATCGCGCCCATTGTTGGAGACGGCGAAGAGCATCACCGCCGGCTGATGCTGCTCGACCAGCGCCGCCAGCGTCTCGACATGCGGCTGAACGAGGTAGTCGTCGTAGACCGCGCCATCGGCGGTGTAGACCGTCTTGACGCCGACCTCGCCAAGGCTCGTGGCGGCAGCGGCGGTGTTGGTTCCCAGCGCCACCGCGGCGGAGGAACCGCCCAGTTGGCCCGCCAACTCTACCGCCTTGGAGGCGATTTGCAGAGAGACGTTGGTGAGCTTGCCGTTGGCAATTTCCGCCAGCGCCCACACATCGTTCGCCATTAGAGCACCTTCTGTTCTACCAGAAAGGCGACGATGCGATCTGCCGCCCCATCGGCGCCATTATAGATTTCACCCTTGCGCTGCGTATCCACCGGCGACGAGCTGACCGCCTTCTCCTTGGCGCCCGCGACGCCGACCTGCCCGGCGTCGAGGCCCAGATCGGCCAGGCTGAGCGTCTCGATGGGCTTGCGCTTCGATCCCATGATGCCCTTCATCGTCGGGTAGCGCGGTGTATTGATGGTCTGGATGACGCTGACCAGCGCGGGGAGCGCCGCCTCGGCGACCTGATAGCCGCTCTCAGCGGCGCGCTCGATCTTCGCCGCGCCGCCGTCAATCTCCAGCCTGGAGGCGTTCGACAGCAGCGGCTGGCCGAGGAGCTCCGCCACCGCCGCTGGCACGACGCCGCCATAGGAGTCCGCCGCCGCGCTGCCGAAGAGCGCGAGGTCGAAGCCGAGCTTCTTGAGCGCCGCCGCCAGCACACGCGCGGTGCCGATCGCGTCAGAGCCTTCCAGCGCGGGATCCGTTACCAGCGCGCCACGGTCCGCGCCCATTGCCAGCGCCTTGCGGATGTTCTCGCTGGCGGTGGCTGGCCCCATACAGAGCACAGTGACCTCGCCGCCATGTTTCTCCTGCTGGCGCAGGCCCTCTTCGATGGCATATTCATCGAAGGGATTCATCTCCGCGTCCTCTTTGCGCCGCTCCAGTCGCATGTCGGCAGTGAAGCGCTTGACCGACGTGATGGACGGCGTCTCCTTCATGCAGACGACGATATTCACGAGGCGTATCCTCTCTCAAGATCTGCTGGCTACACGCCGCTGCTAGCCAGCGCACGGCAGCGCACACAGCGAATAGCCTACCATATCGGGCCGCTGCGAGGACAACGCGCGCGGCGGGCGACCCGGGCAGGCGAGCGCGCTGGCATGCGGCGCACAGGATAACTGTTAGCTGAACCGCGCCAGCTACAGGTCTGCGGCTGGCGGCGCCCATCGGGCGAGGGGAGGAATCGCGGCGCGACAAGTGACGGCGCGGGGCCGCTCGCATCAGTCTACGCCAGCATTGGCGGGCGCTGGGAGGCGAACGCCCTTGTCCCCTCGTATCAGGCTACGCCCATTGTAGCCGGGCGTTCTGAGCAGTGTCAACGTGTAGCTGGCTGCGGGGCCGCATGAGATCAGCGCTGGCGGTGGGCGGAGAGATGGCCATGCATGCTCTACGAGTGTCCCATCCGCAGCCCGCATTTCGACTCTCTGTTGTGATGGGATCGTGACGCGCGGCCCTCACCCCGGCCTTCTCCCAGAGGGAGAGGGAGCGGAAGGTTATCGCAGGCCGCCACGCGGTTGCCCCTGACCAGACGCGCCGGGCCTGTGGCTCCCCTCTCCTGCCTTGGCGGGGGAGGGGCTGGGGGTGGGGGCAAGCGCCAGCTCAGCCATTGACAGAACGAGCGGGCGCATGCTGAAATAGGCGCGGCAATCTCGGCAAGATTGCGCATCGTGGGCGCATCGCGGCCAGCCGCGCACAGGGTCAGCCACGCTTGGGAGGCGACATGGACAGTATGGAGATGGGCGCTCGCCCTGCGCCCGCGAGCCAGCAAACGCACGACGACGCCAGCGGAGCGGCCTGGGCTGGCGCAGTGGTCGTTGGCGGCGTCGTCCTCTACGTCATCCTCACAGGCGTCGCGCAGACCCTCCCGCCGCACTACAGCCCCATCGCGCAGGCCGAGAGCGACCTCGCCGTCGACCTCGCCGTCGGCCCCTA
>JAICVT010000362.1 GCA_025935235.1 Ktedonobacterales bacterium
CGCGCCGCACATATTCGGCGTTGACGCGGTTGAAGTCGGCCAGCTCGGCGTCTTCCTGGGCGTAGGCCTTGACGACGCGGATACCAGAGAAGTTCTCCTGGGCGCGCGCCGAGACCTCGCCAAACTGGTCCTGCACGAGCCGGTAGCGCCGCCGGATGCCGCCGCTGACGAAGACGAACATCAGCGACATCAGGGGCATGACAGTCAGCGAGTAGAGGGTGAGCTGCGGGTCAATCGAGACCATCGCGATGCCAGTCACGACCAGCGCGATGGTGGCGTTGGTCAGGTTACTCACGCCGGGGCCAAGCATCTGGCGCACCTGCGAGAGGTCGTTGGTGGCGCGGGCGACCAGATCGCCGATCTTGCGATGCTGGAAGTAGGCCAGGTCGAGCCGCTGGAAGTGGCGAAACAGGTCGCTGCGCATCTCATACTCAATACTGCGCGAGACCGAGTTGACCACGAACCGCGATGCGAACTGGAACGCGCCCGCCCCCAGCGCCACGCCGATGATCAGCAGCGCCGAGAGCGTCAGGCTGGCGGCGTCGGCGTTGCGGCCCAGCCCATCAATCACGTTCTGCAAGATCAGCGGCGGCACGAGGGCGATCAGGTTGGAAATGACGATCAGGACCACACCAAAGAGGAGCATCGGCGCTCGCCGCAGCATGTACCCCTGAACCGCGCGTAAAGTCTTCATGATACCTATCTTATGGCGCAGGATGTTCGCTCTACAAGTGTCATGGTGTGATGGTCACAGGACGGCCAGAGCGCCGAAGCGAGCGCAGGTATGACGGCCATCGAACGAGCTGGCGGCGCCTTGAGCGCGTGTCGGCGCCGGACACGCCGCGACCAGGTCGGTCTCAGGTCAGGCGTGCTGAGCGCGCAGGCGGAGCGCTCGGCGAGGCGCTCGGCGATGATGCGTGACGGGCGCCGGGAGCGGCGCGCCGGATCGGCTCAGTTCATCGCTGCAGCTGGCTGCAACAGGCTGTAGCTGTTGCCGTAGAGGTCTATCAGCACCGCTTCCAGTCCGTAGGGCTGCTCGGTTGGCGGCGAGATGAAGGTGACGCCGCGCTCCACCAGTTGGCCATAGTCGCCCTGACAGTCGGTGGTGTAGAGCACCCAGGTCGGATTCTTGCCGACGCTCGCCAGCATCTCACGCGCGCCCTGCTCGCCGTGCATGGATTCAAGTGGTTGCTGCAAGACGATCTCCAGTTCGCGCTGCCCGGGAGGAGCCACCGTCAGCCAGCGCGCTCCGGGACCGAAGGAGTCGTCCGCACGCTTCTCGAATCCCAGCTTCTCGGTATAGAAGGCCAGCGCCTCATCCTGATCGCGAACGACGATAGTAACGCGTGCGAGATGCGTAATCATGGCGCTGTGTCCCTTCCTGGCGCATCATACTGGCCTGGCCAATCTCATTGGCCGCGCCGGATACGCCAAACCCTGTTACTGGAATTCGAGTCGCTCGTCTGGGACTGGCCTGCCCCCATTCACCTACGTCCGATGATGCGCCGTCCTCACGGAAAGCGCCGCCACGGCAGGAACACCGCCCCCGCCAACTGATCCACGTCCATCCACAGCGAGCCTGCCGTCACATAGCGCGCCTCGGCCTCGCTCAGCGTGCTGGCCAGCCGCCGCAGCCGCCCCACCGGGCGCAGCCGGATCACCCCCGGCGCCACGGCCAGCCGTACCAGCTCGCTGGTGGGTCGCGCAGCAAAGGCGGTCAGCGTCCATGGCGCTGGCCCCACCAGACTCAGCTTGCCGCTCAGCACGCTCACCAGCGCTGGCCAGCGCGCCAGACGCGAGTCGCTGAGCCAGGCGTCAGGCGTGGGGGCGCGCCGCTCGGCATCTGGATCGCCACGAGCCAACTGGCGCAGGCGGAACACGCGCCCGCCGCGCGTGGCGCAGTCACATGAGACGATAGGCCGCCTGCGTAATCGTACCTGCGCAAGGAGGGTCGCGGCAAGCGCAAACGGCAGCGCCAGCAGCAACAGCGGCGACGCCAGCGCCAGCGCGGCCAGATCGAGCGCGCGCTTGGCCGCCAGCCATCGTCGGCGGGGCAGCGCGCCCGCCAGCGCCAGCGGCACATAGGCGCGCCGCACGCGCTCGGCCAGCGCATCCACCACGCCCGCCTCAGCCGCTGTGGAGTCGGGCGGCGCCTCAGTGAGCGCCCGGCGCTGCCGCATACCGTCTCGCTCCATCTCCAACTCGCATGCGCTCTCACTAGCGCCCCTGCCCGCTCCCTTTGGGAGACGGGCAGGGGCGCCGGGCGCGACGGAGAGCCTGCCGCCGAGGGTTGGCGACAGGCTCTCATCCGATCAACCAGCCAACGCTGGCGCCCGCCTAGACGCGCTTACCCGACTCAGGGTCGAAGAGGTGGACGCGCGCTGGATCAACCGCCACGGCGACCCGCTCCCCGTGGTGTACGACCGCGTCAGGCGCGATGCGCGCCGTCAATCCCTTGACCTCGGAATGCTCGGAGGCATGAGTGCCATCGGACTGCATGTAGATCAACTGCTCGTTGCCCAGATGCTCGACCACATCCACCGTGCCGATGAGTGTATTCGGCTCGCCGTCGGTCGCCAGATGGAAGTCCTCTGGCCGCACGCCAGCGATCACCTTGCGCTCGCCGCTCGACGCCGCATTGGAGCCGGCAGCGGCGCTCTGCCCCGCCAGTGTGATCGTGCGCCCGGCGATCGTCAGCGTGGCGCCATCCGCCGTGCGCTTGACCACGCCGTCGAAGAAGTCCATCGCAGGGCTGCCGATGAAGCCAGCGACAAAGAGGTTGGCCGGACGATCATACAGCTCCTGCGGCGAGCCAAGCTGCTGGATGAGACCCGCGTTGAGGACGGCGATGCGGTCGCCCATCGTCATCGCCTCGACCTGATCGTGCGTGACGTAGACGAACGTGGTCTTGGTCGTCTGATGCAGTCGCGCGATCTCGGTGCGGGTGGCCACGCGCAGCTTGGCGTCGAGGTTGGAGAGCGGCTCGTCGAGCAGGAAGACTTTTGGCTCGCGCACCAGCGCTCGCCCCAGCGCCACGCGCTGCCGCTGGCCGCCAGAGAGCGCTTTCGGCTTGCGCGGCAGATAGTCTTTGATGCCCAGCATGTCGGCGGCCTGGTTGACGCGCGTCGCGATCTCCTCTTTGGGGGTGCCGCGCAGCTTCAAGCTGAACGCCATATTGTCGAATACCGACATGTGCGGGTAGAGCGCGTAGTTCTGGAAGACCATCGCGATGTCGCGATCTTTGGGCGCCACGGCGTTGACGGCGCGATCTCCGATGTAGAGCGTACCCTCGCTGATATCCTCAAGTCCGGCGATCATGCGCAGCGCGGTGCTCTTGCCGCAACCAGACGGGCCGACCAGCACGAGGAACTCGTGATCCTCGATGTGCAAGTTCAGGTCGGTGATGACAGGGGGATTCTCGCCATAGCGTTTGTACACATGTTCGAACCGTACGTCCGCCATTGACAACAGCTCCTCTACTGCGTCGCGCCACACGCTGCGCGATGGCCGCACTACACCATACGCTATGCCGCTCGTTTATGCCAGCGCTACGCAGGTAGCGTGCCTGTTTCGGACTCGATTCAATGTCTGCCGCGTGGAAGAGCGGCGAGCGCGTGGCGCCGCACGGTTGGCTGGCGTGGTTGGCTGTCGTGGCGCCCGACTCCTCATGTCCATCGCCATCCACCTTACCGTGCCACATGAGGCCGCAGCACGCGCTGGCTCGCGCCAACTCACGCCGTCATACCGTCATGCTGTGCGCCAACGCCTGATCGCGCCCGCAGCCGAAGAGGCCGCGCGGCTTGACCACCCGCGCGGCGGACTTGTACACTTGACGCTACGCTCTCGTTGGCAGGCATAGCGCGCGGCGCTACGCGCCACCCACGCGCGAAAGCGCCGCTCGCCCGCCTCGAGTTCCTGGGGCCATTCCGCCCAACCCGCCCAGGCATGAGCGCAGAGTAGAAAGCAGTCCGCATCTATGGAATGGCCACGCGCTGGAGGCATCCTCGCGCATCCCACCTCGTTCCCTGGCCCCTACGGCATCGGCGATCTGGGGCCGTCCGCTGAGCGCTTCTTCGACTTCCTGGTGGACTCCGGCCAGCGCTACTGGCAAACACTGCCGCTCGGCCCGACCGGCTACGGCAACTCGCCCTACGCCGCGCTCTCGGCCTTCGCAGGCAATCCCGCGCTGATCTCGCCTGAGCGGCTGGTCGAGGACGAATTGCTGCCCGCCTCCGCGCTGGCC
>JAICVT010000529.1 GCA_025935235.1 Ktedonobacterales bacterium
CCTACAGCTTCGGCGAGCTATCCACCTCGGGCGAGCAGCGCCGCCAACTGCTGGAGCGCCTGCTGCCGCGCCTCAACATCGCCAGCCGCTGCGCGCTGGATGGCCGCTTCCTGCGGGTGCGCGGCGACCTGCGCGAGTACAAGATCCACCTCGGCTCAGGCAACATTCTGATGGAGCCGAACGACCAGTATCTCTGCATCGTGCAGAGCCGTGGGCTGGGCAGCGGCTCCGGCGGCGATGTCTACCTGCCCTTCGAGGGCGACAACACACTGGCGGTGATCCTCTCCAAAGCCTTCCTGCTGGCGGCAGACACCAAGATCACCGATCCGACGATCACGCGGCAGATCGGGGCGTGAACCTCTCCCCCTGCCCCCTCCCCTTCAGGGAGGGGAACTCGCGGCAAGGATGGCGGCGAGGGGGCAAGAGGCTGCCGAGACTCGCATGCCTGGCAGGCGCCGAAACCCGTTGAGACAGCAGGATTCCCCTCTCCCTCTGGGAGAGGGGCAGGGGTGAGGGCCGCCCCGCGCCGCTATCTCTGCCAGTCAGGTTTCCTCACCGTTCCTCCCCGTCTTCCAGATACACGGCGCTCGCGTCGGTGGCGAGTGCGGCGAGGCAGGCGGGCAGGCGACGCGCCAGGCGTGGGGAGAGCAGCGCGCTGGCCTCCTCCAGCGTGGCCAGCCGCCACTCGGTAAGCTCCTCAGCTTGCAGGCGGATGGCGGCGAGCTGCGCGGCGCTGAGATAGCCCGACCAGAAGACGAATTGCAGCGACTCGGTGTTCTCGGCGGTCGCGGCAGTGTAGTCCATGCAGAGCAGGCGCAGCGGCGCGACCTCCAGCCCCAGCTCTTCCAGCGTCTCGCGCTCGCAGGCCTGGCGCGGCGACTCATCGCGCTCCACCACACCGCCAGGCAGCAGCCAGTAGGGACGATAGTGTGGCTTGACGATCAGCAGGCGCTCGTCCGCAGCCAGCAGCAGCGCGGCGGCGGCCATGCGCTTGGTCGGCAGGCCGTGCGGATAGCGCGATGTAGGCAGCGGCGCGTCCATCAGCGATCACGTCCCGGTGTCTGGTCGGCCACAATCTTGCCCACTCGGCCCGGCAGCGCCCGCGCCATCGCATCCAGCATGCGAGCGTCGTTGCCGACCAGTATGCGGGGCTGGTCGCGCTCGACGCCGCGCACGATGATGGCGGCGGCCTGCTCCGGCGGCATGCGCAGCGCGCGCTCGAAGTACTCCGCGCCTGCCCGCGCCAGCTCAGGATCAACCGCGCCGACGCGCGCATTCCTGGCGATGTTGGTTCGCACGCCGCCGGGATGCACGACGCTGACGCGAATTGGCGTGTCGCGCAGCTCCCCGGCCAGCGCCTGACTGAAGCCGCGCACGGCGAACTTGCTGGAGCTATAGGCGGCCTGCCCTGGCGGCGCGACCAGCCCAAAGACGCTGGAGAGGTTGACGATGTGCGCGGCGGGCTGGCGGCGCAAGATCGGCAGGAAGGCCTTGCAGCCGTGGACGACACCCCAGAAGTTGATGCCCATCACCCAGGCGAAATCCTCCAGCGAGACCTGCTCGAAGGTTCCGCCCAGCGCGACCCCGGCGTTGTTGATGAGCAGTTGCGCGGAGCTGTGCCGCTGCTCCACCTCGCCCGCGAAGCGCTGGATCGCGCCCCAGTCTGCGACATCCACAACATGCGTGGTGACGCGGATGCGCGCCTTGCCAGCGGCGACGATCTGCTCCACCGTCTCCGAGATGCCCTCGCGGTTGACATCCGCCAGCGCCAGATCGCAGCCGCGCGCCGCCAGATGCAGCGCCAGCGCCCGCCCGATGCCACTCCCCGCGCCCGTCACCACGGCCACTGTCCCCGGCGTCAGCTTCATCTCGCGCACTCCCCTTCGCTTACGACTCAAGACATTGTGATATGCGGCGCGGGTAGCCCCCACCCCCAGCCCCTCCCCCGCGTCGCGGGAGAGGGGAGCCAGCAGCCGTAGCGCCTGGCGCGGGCGTATCGCCATAACTCGCGATAACGCTCCTGCTCCCTCTCCCTCTGGGAGAGGGTCGGGGTGAGGGCCCGCGCCGCGCTACGCCCTAAACTACACCCGAAACCGCCAGTCGCTATGCCTCCGCGCTGCCGCTGCCCGCCTGCGCTGCCACTGGCTGCGCGGCTCGCTGCGGAGAGAACACCAGCGCGCCATCCTCCAGCGGGCTGAGGCGGAAGTTCCAGACATCCAGCGCGTAGTTCTGGTACGACTTCCACGGCGCGCGCGTCCCCTGGCGCGGCAGCGCATCGAGCGCGCGGCGCACATAGCCCGATGTCAGGTTGACCCCCGGCAGCTCCTCGATTGGCTCGACTGGCCGACG
>JAICVT010000453.1 GCA_025935235.1 Ktedonobacterales bacterium
CCACGGCGGGGAAGCGGCGCTCCAGGGTCTCGGCGCCCTCGTGCAGGCGCACAGCGGCCTCGACTTTGCCCGGCGTGAAGGGCAGCGCGATGCTGATGCGGCCCTGGTCGCCGATGACCTCGGCGAACTGCCGCCAGGGCAGCTCGAAGCTGCAATCAATCACCGCGCGCCGGTCGTCGCCGAAGTCGAGCGCCGCTGTCACGCCCAACTCGACCTCGGCGTCGGTTGGCTGCGTCATCAGCGCCACCGCCCGCTCCGGCGCCGCCTCGAAGAAGATGCGCGCCAGGCTCAGCGGGTAGCAGCCCACATCCATCAGCGAGCCGCCGCCCAGCGACGCCTTCAGGCGGATGTTGTCGGGCGCGTTGCGGATGTCGAAGACGAACGCCGAGCGGATCAGCCGCACCGCGCCGATGCGCCCGGCGGTCACCTGCTCGCGCGCCCAGATGATCTGCGGATGAAAGCGATACATGAACGCCTCCATCAGCAGCTTGCCGCTCGCCTCGCTGGCGTCGAACATCTGGCGCGCCTCATCCGCCGTCAGCCCCAGCGGCTTCTCGCAGAGCACATGCTTGCCCGCCCGCAGCGCCTTGATCGTCCACTCCAGATGCTGCGCGTTGGGCAGCGGGATGTAGACGGCGTCTACCTCGGGGTCCTCCAGCAGCGCGTCGTAGCTGCCATAGGCGCGCGCGCCCGGCTCGCGCAGGGCGATGCGCTCGGCGCGCGCCAGATCGCGGCTGCCGATGGCCACCAGCCGCCCATTGCGCGACGCCTGGATTGCCGGGATGACCGCCTTCGCGCCGATATTGGCGCTGCTAAGCACGCCCCAGCCGATCAGCCCGTCGTCCGCCCGCGTCTTATCCGCCAGCTCCGCTCGCTCATCCGCCATGCGCTGCTCTCCCTCTATCTGCGCTTCCTGCCCACATCTTCCGCTATAATGCAGACGCGCGGGGCCTCACGCCGCACGCGGTTCGCTGTGTACTATACGACGAGGATAGAACCAGGAGGCGACGATGGCGATGCCCCGCATCCGCCCGCTCAACCCTGACGAGACGACGCCCGAGGCGCGCGAGACGCTGGAAGGGTTCATGCGCGCGCGCGGCAACATGCCCAATATGTTCCGCACGATGGCGCTGCGACCGGAGATCATGCAGACGGCGGTCGCGCACATGCAGGCCATCTTCAATACCGGCACGGTGGAGAAGCGGCTCAAAGAGATGCTGGCCGTGCGCGTCTCGCAGATCAACGATTGCCACTATTGAAAGGCTTCACATACTGCTTTGGCAAAGCAGCTGGGAGCCTCGCAAGATCTGCTGGACGCGATGTACAACATTGACCAGCATCGCGACGAATTCACGCCCGCCGAGCTGGCGGCGCTGACGCTGGCGGAGCGCATGACCACCGACGCGCGCAACGTGGATGAGGAGGTGTGGGCCGAGCTGAAAGAGCATTTCGACGACGGCCAGATTATCGAGTTGGCTGCGGTCATCGGCCTTTTCAACTACTTCAACCGCTTCAACGATGCGCTGCGGGTCGAGATCACCCCGCGGGGGCGACCGCCGACGGCCAGTGGCAACGAATGACAACGCATCAGGATATATCAGGATAGTTGGATGCCTACAAACAAGCGCGCAAACAAGCGCGATGAGCGCGGCGCGGGTGAGAACGGCGCCGCGCCGCCCACCGCCGATGAGCGGCTGCACGGGCTGCTGGCCGACCTGGGCCAGCTCCGCGAGTATCTCGACGAGCGCGGCGCCCACACCTACGAGCTGGCGCAGCGCTTCCTGGCCAACGCCAAGCGCGACCCATCCTCGCGCGCCTACGACGAGCGCCAGGCGACGATGCTGGAGTACCAGCACTACATCTGGCGCGAGATCGCCGGGCGCGTGGGCAAGCTGGTGGAGTTATATGGCGAGCGCCAGCCTTCAGACGCAGCGGAATCGTAGCCGACCCGTCGCGTCGCCTCGCGCTGACTCACTCGCCGCATGCGCCTACAACTCGGATCGCAGTGCGACCACAGGAGACACGTCGAGCACGCCATCGCAACTGCCCAGGTTGACCGAGGAAATAAACCCCGCGAAGGCTGGGCTGCTTTGCGGCGGCAAGATCAGCGTCTTCGCGGCGGTGAGACACACATGCCCGGTCTCAGATACAGTGTCGACCTGCGTCACGAAGTACGCTGGGCCGTTGGGCGCCAGCTCAATCGTGTTGATGGGTACAGCGGGCCAGAGAAACGCCTGTGGCGTCTGCACAATCTTGATTGCTAGCGGCCTTCCCGCCGCGTCGAGCAGGCGAACGCTTGGGAATCCACGCAGCGAGCACGCCGCCGAGCTGTCGTTGGTGAACTCGAAGGTCAGGGCGGCATGACCCATTGCCACTCCACCTCTCGGAACGAAGCTCAACCGCAGTTGACTCACCAGGCATGGCCGCGAGTAGGCCGTGAGGGTCGGCGTGACGGTGGGGATTGGCGTGCTGGTTGGCGCGGGCGTGATGGTCGGAGCCGCCGTGTCGGTCGGGAGCAGTGGATAGAGCGGCGCCGATGTGGTCGAAGCCGCGCTGAAACCGCTACGGACGGCGAGCGCGCCGCTCAGCCCCACGAGGAGCAGGAGCAGCGCGATACGCCGCCACAGTTTCGCTGATGCCCGTCGGGTCTCCCTCTTGTCAACAGGCGCCCGGTTCGCATCGGCTCCGGCGCCTTCCGCGTCCGGGAAGACGTCTCCCAGGCGCGATTGCTCGCCGTCAGCCACTGCTAGCGCCTGCCGCCGATCGGCTCGCCATGCTGGTTGTATTCGAGATAGACGACATCGCTCACATACGGGTGGCCACGCAGGCGCTCGCAGACCTCCGCCTCCGTGCCGGGCTGCACGCGCGCCAGGAAGCCGTGCTTGCGCGGGATCAGCCGCATCGGGCGCGCCGCGCTGGCCGCCAGCAGTCGCTGCGCCTGCCCCACGCTGACTCCCTGGCGGAAGAAGATGGCGATGCGTCCGGGGCCGAGCAGGGGCGCCTGCTGGCGCACGGTGTCGCCCTCGAAGCGGCTGATGAGGCCCTGCGCCGCCTGCTCCACCTGATCGTGGATGCGCTTGATCGTCGGCTCCGCTGCCTGCTGCACGCGCTCGGTCAGCTCGCGCGCGGAGGCCGCCAGCCGCCCGAAGGCGTCGCCCAGCCGCGCGACGGTGGCGTTCTC
>JAICVT010000543.1 GCA_025935235.1 Ktedonobacterales bacterium
CAGCGCCTTGGCCACCATGCGCTCGGTCAGCGCCTCGCGCTCCTGGCGGCGCTCCTCAGCCGGATCGCTGACGACCAGCGTGCCATCGTCGCGCCGCTTCATGCTGACTTTACGCATCGCCGGGCCGCGCTCCAGCGCGTCTATCGAGCCGGAGTTGACGCCGATGCGCATCGCCACATCGGCGCGCTTGGCGGCCTCCACAATCTTGCGGAACGAGTCGAACTGCTGGCCAGTCTCCTTATCGGGCAGCAGGTTGCCGGGGTTGATGCGCACCGCGTCCACGCCCTGCTCGATGGCGATCAGCGCCAGATCAGGCTGATAGTGGATGTCGGCGATCAGCGGGATGTGGATGCGGCGCTTGATCTCGCCCAGCGCCAGCGCGTCCAGTTTCTCTGGCACGGCCACGCGCACCAGCTCGCAGCCGACCTCTTCCAGCCGGATGATCTGCGCCACTGAGGACTCGACATCGCGCGTGTACATCGTAGTCATAGACTGCACCGCGATGGGCGCGTCGCCACCGATCAGCACATTCCCTACATGAATCTGTCGCGTCTTTCTTCGCATCTGTATCTCTGGCCCCCGGTCTCGTCTGCATCTCTCAGCGCGCACTGAGCGCTCGCCCACGTCAGGAATCGTCCTCGCCGTCGCATTGCGGGCTACATCGCCCCAGCATTGATTTTAGCGCGCCGCGCGCCCCCGCGCACGCACCCGTGTGTCAGTCGCGCGCACACGCGGCGTGTCGAGGCTCTCTGGCTAGCGGCCCACGAACAACGCGCTGATGTCGTTGAACGTGATCACCACCACTAGCAGCAAGAGCGCTGCCATGCCGATCAGGTTGACCAGCCCCTCGCGCTCCGGGCTGAGTCGCTTACCGCGCCGCAGCACCTCGATCAGCACCAGCAGCACGCGGCCGCCATCCAGCGCCGGGATCGGCAGTAGGTTCATAATGGCGAGGCTCAGGTTGAGCGCGCCGACCAGGAAGAGCAGGTAGTACCACCCCGCGAAGGGGATCGCCGCCGTCACTAGCGCCGTGTCGCTCACGATGCCCACCGGCCCCTGCACGCCCTTGCTCAGCGGCAGGATGCCCGCCACGATCTGCTGGATGCCCGTGACGGTCGCCGAGATGACCTTGCCGATGTCCTGCACGCCCAGCGCGGGCGCCTGCCAGAGCGGCGCCGAGAGATGATAGGGGTTGGTCTGGTCGGCCTCCACGCCCATCGAGCCTTGCCCTGGCCCTGGCTTCGTGCGCGCCTCAATCGTCAGATCGCGCACCGCGCCGTCTGGATCGCGCACCACGACCGGGATCGCCACCGTCGTCGCGTTGGGGTCAACTTTCAGTTCGTGCGCCACCGCCTCACCGGTCAGGTTCTGCACATCGGAGAAGTATTTGACGGCGTGGCCATCAACGCTGAGGAAGGTGTCGCCCTTGATCAGTCCAGCGGCCTGCGCGGGTGAGCCAGCCGCCACCGAGTCAATCGCCGGGCGCAACTGCACCTGGCCGACCGCCTCGGCGGCGGTGAAGAAGACGATCGCCAGCAGGAAGTTCATCGTCACGCCGGCCAGCAGCACGATCAGCCGCTTCCCAGCCGACTTCGAGGCGAAGGCGCGCGGATCGTAGACGCCGGCCTCGTTAGTCGTCTCGCCGTTCTCGCCCGGCATGCGCACGTAGCCGCCGATTGGAAGCGCGTTGATGGAGTAGGTTGTCTCGCCGCGCGTGAAGCTCAGCAATCGTGGCGGGAAGCCAATCGCGAACTCATCCACGCGGATGCCCGCCCATTTGGCCGTGATGAAGTGACCGAACTCATGCACCAGCACGAGTAGCGCGAACACTGGAATGGCCACCAGATAGTCATACCAGGCAATGCTCATCCGCTCTCACTCCATCTCAACGCCGTCCAGCGGTTGAAAAACATGTCGAATTAGGGCCAAGCCGTAGCCGCGCGCCTGCTAGCCCGCGACCGACGACCCGCGCAGCTCGTGCGCGATACGCGCAGCTTCTTGCTCTGCCCAGACGGAAACCGCCTGCACAGCTTCTACGTCTGGATCGGCGATGATGTTGTGCCGCTCCAGCGTGCGCTCCACTAACGTCGCGATGTCGGTGAAGCGGATGGTGCCCTTCAGGAAGAGCGCCACCGCCGTCTCATCCGCGCCGACCAGCGCCGCCGGAGCCGAGCCGCC
>JAICVT010000027.1 GCA_025935235.1 Ktedonobacterales bacterium
CCTGCCTGGATCGGCGACGCCCACCGCAGCGCCAACCAGAACGTGCGGCGGTTATCGCATTTCCCGTACCACAGCGGGTTCCGAACCGGCGAGCGCGTTCCTGAATCATCCTGTGACCTATCGGAGAGGCGCTTTGGCGCTGGAGCGACCCGATTGTGACGCCGCGCTGGCCTCATGGAGGTATGGCCACCATAGTCCACGCGCACATGAGAGCGCGCCGCGCTCCGCCGGACTGACGCCGGACTGACGCGGGTTCATGCAAAGGAGCAATGACATGTTTCACCGTATCCTGGTTCCACTGGACGGCTCGCGCCGCGCCGAAGCGGCCATTCCCGTCGCCGCTCAGCTTGCCCGCGCCACGCATGGGACGGTCATCCTCATGCGCAGTGTCGTGCCGCTGACCCCCTATGGGCCGTACCTCACAGAGCCGGTGGGGCCAGCCTCCACCGTGTCATCGCAGCAGCGCGACGCTGTTGTGAGCTATTTGAATCAGCTCACCTCGGACGATGATCTGGCGGGACTGACGGTGTTGACGCGGGTGACCGAGGGGCCAGCCGCCGACAGCATCCTCACGCTCAGCCAGACAGAGGAGGCCAATCTGATCGTCTTGTGCGCGCACGGCGTGACCGGCTACCATCGCTGGAAGCTCGGCGGTGTCGCGCAGCATGTGGTGCGTCACGCTCAGACGCCTGTGCTGCTGCTCAACGAATACTCGCCAGGCTCGCCAGCCAAACAATTCGCCAAGGTGCGGCGCGCGCTGGTCCCACTGGATGGCTCTCTGCTGGCCGAAGCCGCCATTTCGCCCGCGATTCAGCTGCTGGCCGCAGTGGCGCCACAGTCGGGTCGCCTGCGCCTGCTGCGGATCATCAATCCGTTCGATGCCGAGGATCAGGGGGCCGCACAGGCGGACCTGATCAACGAGGCGAATGCGTATCTGGGGCGACTGGTGGAGCAGTTGCGCGCGGCGCGTACCGATGAGTTGCGCCTGGGCTTTGATTCCTCGGTAGTGGTGGACACTGATCCGGCTGAGCGCATCCTCAGCGTCGCGGAGCCAACCTACAATTCGCTGCGCGAGACACCGGAGAAGGCGTTTGGCTACGACCTGATCGTGATGGCGACCCACGGCCGCACAGGCATCCTGCGCTGGACGCTGGGCAGCATCGCCGAACGAGTGCTTCAGGCGACCGGGCTGCCGCTGCTGATTGTGCGCCCCATCGCGGCGACGCCAGCCGGCGCAACGACGCGCTCCAGCGCCGCGCATGCATAGCCACGCGCCCACTGGCGCTGGCGATGGTCGTCTATCTGGCGCTGGTCGAGGTGGTCAAGCGCTGGCTGATGCGGCGCTGGTCGGCGTGAGTAGGCCGTGACACAGCGGGCCGCAACTGAGACCCCGCCGCGATGCCCGCCAGACAGACTGGGAGGGTGAGCGGCGTCGTGGCGCTGCTCCGGCTCAACAGTGAGCAAGGCGTGAACGATCCGAAAGGAGTGCCAGTATGTCATTGACGCGCTACAACCCCTTCGACACATTTCTGCCGTTGTCGCTGCGCGATGCAGGCGCCTGGGCGACCGACCTGTTTGGGTTGCGCGGTGGTTTCCCCATTGACCTCTATGAGGACGAGGCCAACTACTACGTCGAAGCGTCTCTGCCAGGGATGAAGCCCGAGGAGATCAAGGTGAGCGTCACCGAGGGCGTCATCACGATCCACGCGGAGACCGCGCACGATGAGAAGCAAGGGCAGAAGCCAGAGGAGGAGACGAAGGGGAAGAAAGCGAGCGGGTATGTGCGGCGCGAGCGCTACACTGGCGAGGTGACGCGCGTAATCGAGCTGCCCTTCGCAATCAACCCGGACAAGATCAAAGCAACCTACAAACATGGTGTGCTGACGCTCGAAGTTCCCAAGGTCGCCGAGACCAAACCCACCGAGGTCGAGGTCAAGGTCGAGCAGTAGCAGATCCTCATGGCGCGCCCCTCCCGGCGCGCCTTGCGCACGTCCAGGCGCGGCACGGCGCTGACAGCAATTTGCCGTCGGCGCCGCGTGTTTGTGTGTCTCACACAACATTCCTGCCGCCGTTGGCTGACCATCTCGCCGCCTGACCCGTCTTGAACTACAAGCACAGAAGAGAGTAGCAACAAGGGTCCGGCAGGCGAGCGGGCGCATCGGCGCGACGGTGTATACTACACTGGCGCGTCGCGCAGGCCGCCGACGCTCGACAACTGCCATCATCCGCCGAGGAGGCTAGATCGTGAAGTTCACCTGCAAGCAGCAAGACCTGGCCAAAAGCCTCTCCATCGTGGGCCATGCCGTCTCCACTCGCACCACGCTGCCGATCCTCTCGAACATCCTGCTGGTGGCTGAGGGCGACCGACTGCGCTTCTCGGCAACCAACCTGGAGATCGCCATCACCTGTTGGGCGCCCGGCGCCATCCAGGAGGAAGGGACGACAACGGCGCCCGCCAAGCTGCTGACCGACTTCATCAACACGCTCAATCCGACCGATGTGAAGCTGGAGCTGCAGCCGACGAATCAGGCGCTCAAGGTCAGCGGGCAGCGCAGCCAGGCTACCATCCGCGGCATGGACCCCGCCGAGTTCCCGGCGCTGCCCACTGGCGACGCGGGTGAGCAGGCGGTCACGCTAGACGCCGCTGAGCTGCGCAAGATGATCGAAGAGGTCGCTTTCGCCGCTGCCACCGACGACGCGCGTCCGGTCTTCACCGGCGTGCTGGCGCGCGTGCGCGACGAGCGGCTGACGCTGGCCTCAGCCGATAGCTTCCGGCTGGCGGTGGCCACCACCGAGCTGCCCGGCGCGCCGAACATGGCCGATGTGCTGATTCCGGCGCGCGCGCTGACGGAGTTGGCGCGCATCCTGCCCGCTGAGGGCGAGGCGCGCATGGTCGTGACGCCTAATCGCAATCAGGTGCTCTTCCGCGCGGGCGACATCGAAATGCTCTCGAATCTGATCGCGGGCCCGTTCCCCAACTTCGAGGCGATTGTGCCCAAGGGCCACTCCACGCGCGTCACGCTGCCCACCGATCAATTTCGCCAGGCGGCCAAGACGGCGACGCTCTTTGCCCGCGACAGCGCCAACATCGTGCGGCTGAAGGTGGAGGGCGGCGAGCCGGGCGGCCTGACCCCCGGTCTGGTGACGCTCCAGGCGACCGCCGAGGAGGTGGGAGACGCCACCAGCACGATTGAAGAGGCGGCGGTGGATGGCGCGGGCATGGAGGTCATCTTCAACGTCAAATATGTGACCGATGTGCTGGCCGTGCTCGATACGCCGCAGGTGGCGCTGGAGCTGAACTCGCCGCAGCAGCCGGGGGTCATCCGCCCGGTCGGCGCGCAGGGCGAGAAGTATACCTACGTCATCATGCCGATGTACAACACGCGCTAGCAGCGACCCAATGAGCAGCGGCGCCGCCCAGCGTTGAAAGCTGGGTGGCGTCGCTGCTCCGTTTCTGCTCCGTTTCTGCTCCGTGCATCGCGCGGCCTCGCTATCCGCTGCGGCGAGATGCAGGAGAAACGCGTCTGGCGACTGCCTTCATGGGTCTGCCCGACGCGTCAGCCGCGATGTGCTATTCTCGTGCTGAACCAGGCGACTTGGCCCTGGAAGTACCGGGAGGAGCATACGATGAGTGACGAACAGGCGCCGTCTGAGACGAAAGGCGTGACGGCAGAACTACTGGCGACGGTTGACCTTGGCCCTGAGATCGAGGGCATGGCCGGGCGCCAACTGCGCATGCGTCTGGTGACCTTCGAGCCTGGAGGCGTCTTCGGCCCGATGCACGACCATAAAGACCGACCAGGCGTCATCTACATTCTGCAAGGAACGATCACTGACCATCGCGATGGAGTCGCTACGGAGTATGGGCCGGGAGCGGGCTGGCCTGAGGATAAGAACACCACGCACTGGCTGGAGAACCGGGGAACGACTCCGGCGGTGGAGATCTCGGTGGATATCTTCAGGCAGGAGTGAGCGCGGACCCGACATCAGGCGCCGTAGCCGCGTCGGCGCTGATGTCGTTGGCGCGATTCCGCGCGCTCCCTCCATCACACACACCCTACGTGTCGTAGAGACCCAACTCCTTGTTGAGCCTCGCGCGGCGCCGCGCACCGTAGCGCATCATGTCATCGCACTGCATGTCGCGTTCTCTCCGGACCCAGGCGGAAACAAGGAAGTGGCGCGTACAATTCTGTATGTGCTGTGTGGCGCATCAAAGGAGTGTGAAGGAGCGAGAACGAGATGGCGACAACTGGACGATTGAACGGGACGGTGGCGCTGGTGACAGGCGCCAGCAGCGGCATCGGCGAGGCGACGGCGCGGGCGCTGGCCGAGCAGGGCGCGGATGTCGCGCTGGCAGCGCGCCGGCGCGGTCGGCTCGATCATCTGGCGACCGACATTGCGCAGGGCGATGGGCGCGCGCTGGTCATCGAGGCCGATGTGACGGACGAGGCGCAGGCGCGCAGCGCCGTGGGGCGCACGGTCGCGGAGCTGGGGCGGCTCGATATTCTGGTGAACAACGCCGGCGTGATGTTGCTCGGACCGATCGAGGACGCGCCGCTGGACGAGTGGGAGCGCATGGTCCACCTGAACGTGCTGGGCCTGCTCTATACCGCGCACGCCGCGCTGCCACACCTGCTGAAGGCGGCGGAGGACTCGCCGCGCAAAGTCGCCGATCTCATCAACGTCAGCTCGGTCGCGGGGCGCATGCCCCGGCGTGGCTCAGGTGTCTACAACCTGACGAAGTTTGGCGTCGGCGCGTTCAGTGAGTCGCTGCGACAGGAAGTCACGACGCGCCATGTGCGTGTCGCGCTGGTCGAGCCGGGGGCGGTCGCGACGGAGCTGACCAGCCACATGCGCCCGGAGATTCAGGAGCAGTCGCGGCAGCGGTTCGCCAGCATCGAGCGGCTGGAGTCGGAGGATATCGCCGACGCCATCGTCTACATCGTGACGCGCTCGCGCCGCGTCGCCATCAACGAACTGCTCATTCGCCCGACGGAGCAGGAACAGTAGTGGCGGCGCCCTCCAGCGCGGCTGCGAGGCGCTTCGGCGCGACCATGCGGTAGGCGTCGGTGACGAAGTCCGCGAGCTGATCCCAGCCGCGTGAGTCGAGACGTATGCCTGCGTCATGCGCTCCAACGTCGTTAGCGCGCCAATGCCTCACTGTTGCCCTGGCGATGTTGCCCTGGCGGCGGCTTCTCAGCGCCGTGACCGCGCCGTGACGGGCTTCCGCTGATTTGCGAGCCTCATGAGACGGCGTGCGACTACACTATCGCCACGACCGCGTGAGGCGCGAGCGCGTGAGCGCGCCCTGCCCCACTCTTGACGGTTGCCAGACCTCCCGCTCTCACCTGCATGGCTGTCTTGGTCTGTACTGCGACTGTCCGGAGATGTCCGGCGCGGCCCCTGATGAAGCGAACGAAGTCGCTCGTCCACCGCGGGTTCATGCGTCACGGCGTGTTCGAAGCCAGCGTGATCAGGGCGCGCAGCCAACGAAGGAAGTGTACCCAACATGAGTAACGTGGTTGAGCATTCAGTCCTCAAGACGCGCTCGGGCGCCGTGCGTGGCAGCATTGCCAACGGCATCCATGTCTTCAGAGGCATTCCCTATGCGGCGTCGCCATTTGGCGCCAATCGCCTGCGACCCCCGCAGCCCGTTGAGCCGTGGAGCGGCGTGCGCGACGCCCTCGCCTTTGGTCCGAAGCCACCCCAGCCGCCCTACCCTCCTGATGTCAGCGCGATTCTGCCAGAGCTTGCTAGCTCCGGTGAGGATTGCCTGAACCTCAATATCTGGTCCCCCAGCCTTGGGTCAGCCAGGCTGCCGGTGATGGTCTGGATTCCTGGCAGCGCCTTTCAGTATGGCACGGGAGCGACAACCTATTACGACGGCGGGCGCTTCGCTCGTGACGGGGTCGTCTGCGTGACCATCAACTACCGGGTCGGTCCTGAGGGCTTCCTCTATCTAGGCGAGCGAGACGAAGACGCTAACCGCGCCTTGCTCGACCAGATCGCCGCTGTGCAGTGGGTGCGGGAGAATATTGCCGCATTCGGGGGTGATCCTGACAATATCACCGTCTTTGGCGAGTCAGGCGGCGCTATGAGCATCGGCATCCTGCTGTCTATGCCCCGCGCCGAAGGGCTGTTCCGGCGCGCCATCTGCCAGAGCGGAGCGGCGCATCCGGTGATCTCAGCCGCGACCGCGCGGCGGGTTGGGAACACCTTTGCCGAGAAGCTGGGCGTTGAGGCGACGCGCGAGGCAATCGCGGATGTCTTCATTGATCGTGAGGTGGCGGCGCAGATTGCGCTGACCGGCGATCTCCTCGCGCATCCCGATCCCGAGCGCTGGGGCGCCGAGGTCGCGGTCAGCATGACGCCGTGGCAGCCGGTGCTCGACGGCGACGTTATCCCTGCTTGTCCGATGGATCGCATCGTTGCCGGAGCCGGCGCGGGAGTTGACCTCCTGGTGGGCGAGAACCGCGACGAGTGGAGGTTGTTCCTGGCGCTCGATGGAGCCATCGACCATGTCACCGACGAGGCGCTGGCTGGAACAGTGGCGGCCTACGGGCTTCCGATCGAAGCGACACTGGCCGGCTATCGCGCCGCGCATCCGAGCGCGAGCCCTGGCGATTTGCTTGCGGCGCTCCTGGGCGACTGGTGGGTTCGCGTGCCCGCCCTCCAGTTGGCCGATGCCCGCGCCGCTCAGGGAGACAGCGACGCGGCTACGTACATGTACGAGTTCGCGTGGCGTACGCCGCAGTTCAATGGGCGCGTCGGAGCCTGTCACGTGCTAGAGATTCCCTTCGTCTTCGACACCCTGGGCCTGGGGACAGAGTCGCTTTGGGGCGCCACCCCCCCGCAAGGGCTCGCTGATACCATGCATGCCACCTGGGTAGCTTTTGCGACGAGCGGAGACCCCGGTTGGCCGAGGTATGAGCTGCGGCGCAGGGCGACCATGCGGTTCGACACGGAGTCTACAGTCGTAGATGATCCGCTCGCGGCCGAGCGGGCGCTGTGGGAAGGCGTTCGGTAGATTCTCCGGGCAGACCTTGGCCGCGCGCCCACCTGCAAACGAACAAACGGACTCCCCCTCTCCTTGCGGAAGAGGGGGTCGGGGGGTGAGGTCGCTTCAGCCACATGAGCCGCTGGGCATCGCCGCGGGCGACGTAACCTGGTTGGGGCTGGTCACCATCACGATCGCTGGCGCTGGATAGGTGTGGTCAACAGGCAGCGCGCCAGAGCTGGTGAAGGTGGCCGTGACGCTGGTCGCGCCAGCGGGCGCCCGCACGCTGGCGCTGGTCTGCGAGCGCCCGTTATTGAGTGTGTAGACGAACTGGATGACGCCGCCCGCGCTGTGCGCCGGAAGGTGGAAGGTCGCGGTGTAGGTGAAGGTGACGTTGGCTCCGCAGGCCTCGCCCGCGATGCTCTCTGGGCTGACCGCCAGATCAACGCTCGTCACGCGCAGCGGCGTGGCGCCCGTGGTGTTCGTCGCGGCTGGCGAGCCGCCCGTGCCGCCGGAGCGCAGGCCGCCGCGTCCGAAGGCGAAGAAGACGCCCGCAAGCAGCGCCACCACCAGAAAGGCGCTCAGCGTGGCGGCGACGGCCGGGCCGCGCTGAGCGACCCCCATCGGTGTTGACCAGCCGCCGTGCTCCAGCCGCCGCTGGACACTCTCGGCAAGGTCTGGCTGCGGTTCGATATGGCTCGCGGCGCGCGTGAACAGCCCGTGGAGGTCGTTATCGAGCGGATCAAGTCCGTCGCGGTTACGCAGTGACATGGCGGTGCGCCTCCTGATGCTCATCCTGATGCTCGTCAGTCGAGCGGGTAGAGAGGGAGCTGAGCAGCCAGGGCGAGCGGCTGAGGATGGCCTGTCGCAGACTGGCGCGCCCAGCATGGAGTCGTTGCTGCACGGTTCCGAGACGACAGCCGAGCAGGTGGGCGATCTGCTGGTCGGTGTAGCCCATGTAGTAGCGCAGCGCCATCGCTTCGCGCTGCTTCTGTGGCAGACCATCCAGCAGCCTCAGCAGCGTCGCTTGCGCCTCGGCGCCTTCCGCCTGCTCCGCCGGGTCGGCGTGTGTAGCCCGCGCGACCTCGGCCGCGGCGCCCAGCGCGTGGGTGGCGGAATCGTCGGGCGCGAGCGCGTCGAGGCTGATCTCGCGGCGGCGGCGGGCGAAGCGCTGCTGCTGGCGCGCCGTGTTGGTCACGATGCGAAAGAACCACGGCGCGAACGGCGCGCCCAGGCGAAACCGCTTGATGCCCCGGTACGCCAGCAGAAAACTCTCCTGCGCGATGTCGTTGGCCAGGTCGTGATCGCCCGTCAGCAGATAGGCGAGCCGCACGGCTGGAACCTGATAGCGCGCGACCAGCGCCCCCAGACCGGCGATCTCGCCGCACTGGCAGCGACGGATGGCGTCATCGTCCTCGCGCTCGTTGCGTGTGTCGCCCGACATCACGAGCGCCTCCGTTCCCCATCGTTCCCCATCGTTCTCGGCATCGTTCTCGGCATCGTTCTCGGCAGTTGTCGGAAGAGGATCCTCTCACTCCCACTATGCCGTATAGGGCCAATGACTTAGCTCGATCTGGAGAATTGGATACCAGCGCGTGATGGGGATGTGTTTTCAGGCGTTTTCGCGGCCAAAGAGGAGGTAGGCGATCCATCCAATGCCGGAGAAGATGAGGATGATCGCCCAGAGAGTCTTGTTGCCGCCCGCCACACGCCGCTCAGGCTTCAGGAGGTCTTCCAGGCAATAGACGACGATCAGCAGATCGAGCGCCAGCAGGATCAGCGGAAGGATCGCCTGGCTGGGATCGAACGCGCCGTGCGTGAGCATGCTCCTGCCTCCTTCGCGTCTGCGGCGCGGGCCGACGCGGACACGCTCGTCAGCTCGTCTTGACCATATCGTATTGCATAGCGGCGCCGATGTCCATTGAACTGCGCCCAGCGGCTGGCCTGGTCAGAGCTTGCGCCGCCGCGCGCTGATGAGCAGATACAGGATGTACAGGCCGAAGACGCCACTGAGCAGCAGCGCGCCCAGAAACAGCGCCTCTGCGAAGATCACAAGCCCCGTCGGATGATAGGCCGCCACGATGAACGCCGTGGAGATGGTGCAGGAGACCGCCAGCAGCGCGATCAGCACATGATTCACCAGTCGCTCCAGCCGCGTGAAATACGGATCGAAGCTGGACGGCTGGATGTTGACCTCGAAGCCGCCGCGCTCGATGTCGCCGAGGATGTGGCGCAGGCGCTGGGGAATCTCCAGCGAGCTTTCCAGCGCGTCTATGCCGGAGAGCAGGAACTGCTTGGTCCAGCCCGACAGGCTAAACCGCTGGCGTATCACCTCCTCGGTGAGCGGCAGGTAGACCTCCATCAGGTTGAAGGTCGGGTCGATCTCGGCGCCCAGCCCTTCGCCCATCACCAGGGTCTTGAGCAGCAATGCGAGGTCGGGCGGCAGACGCAGGTGATGCACACGCAGTATGTCAATCATGTCCGAGATAAAGGAGCCAAACCGCACATCACCCATCGGACGGTTCGAGTAGCGCCCAAGCAGGCGCTGCAAGTCGCGCCGCAGGGCGTTGCGGTCCACGGCGACATGCGCGGCGCTCAGGTCGAGCATGGTATCGGCGAGGCGGCTGGCGTCCTGCTGGGTGATGCCCAGCATCAGTTTCATCAGGCCATCCTGGTTACCACGATCAACTTCGCCCACCATACCAAAATCAATCAGTCCGATGCGGCCATCGCGCTCGACAAAGACATTGCCCGCGTGGGGGTCGGCATGGAAGAAGCCGTCGCGCAGGATCATCGTCAGCAGGATGCGCGTGGCGCGACGGGCGATGACTCCGCGATCACAGCCCTGGGCTTCCAGCCCGGCGACGTTGGTGATCTTCACCCCACGGATGCGCTCCAGCGTGAGGACACGCGCAGTCGTCAGATCCCAGTAGATCTTGGGGATGTGAACGTCGGTATCGCCCGCGAAGTTATCCGCGATGCGCTCCAGGTTGCGCCCCTCATGCAGATAGTCCAGCTCGGCGCGCAGGGTCTGTGCGAACTCCGCGACGATCGCTACGATGTCGTAGTAGCGCGCCATCTCCCAATGGCGGGCGGCCAGATACGAGAGGTCCACCAGCACACGCAAGTCTTCCTCGACCTGTTCGATGATGTGCGGGCGGCGCAGCTTGACGATGACCTCCGAGCCATCAGGCAGAGTGGCGGCGTGGGCCTGGCCGATGGAGGCGGCGGCGATGGGCCGCATGTCGAAGGTCGCGAAGACCTCGTCCACGGAGCGGCCGAACTCCTCGGCGAAGATGGTGCGAATCCGCTCGCCCGCGACCGGCGGCGCGCTATCTTGCAGCTTGGCCAGCTCCTCGCGATAGGCCACTGGCAGCAGATCACCGCGCGTGGAGAGAATCTGGCCGAGCTTGATGAAGGTGGGGCCGAGGTCTTCAATCATCAGGCGCAGCCGCTCGGGCGTGCCAACCACATGCGCGTCGGCGCTCTCTGACTTGAGGATGCGCGCGATTGGTCGGCCCTCCCAGCCAGCCTTGCCCACCATAAAGCCGAACCCGTGCCGGGCGAGAATCTCGACAATCTGGCGGAAGCGATTGGCCCGGCGCGCTGTGCGCGGCGCCGCTGACGCGCTCGCCTCTGGGGCCTCCACCTCTGGGGCCTTCGCCTCTGGCACGCTCATGTGGCGCCTCCCTGACTTCAAGCTGGCGGCGGGCTGTGAGCGCGGCATCCGCCTGTGAGAACGAGAATGAGAACGAGAATGAGAACGAGAGTGACAACGCGGGCGACGCGCATCGGTGGGCGCACAGCTCATGCCGCTTGCCCCCGATGTGCGGCGCCCGCGCCGCTGGCGAATAGCTTCACGGATGGGCGCCCAGCGCCGCCCACCACTGCACCGCCGAGCGCTCACCCGCTAGAAGCTACCGCCTCGCCGCCTCTTTCGTCACATGCAGCGGAATCGTGTGCGCCTTCGACTCCTCGCTCTTGCGAATATGGAGGGTCAGTACACCATGCTCGTAGGTCGCTTCCACCTGCTCCGCGTCGATCTTGGCGGGTAGCGTGATCGCGCGGCTCATCTCCGGGATGGCGCGCTCGATGCGCTCGTGCCGCAGATAGACGGCGTTCTCGTCGTGCCGCGCATAGGCCTTGCGCCCGACGCGGATGGTCACCGTGTTGTCAACCACGCTCACCTGCACATGCTCGGGCCGCACGCCCGTCAGCGACGCCTCGACGACGTACTCATCGGGTGTGTCGATGATGTCAACCGGGATCGTTCGCCCGAAGTACATCAGACGCTCAGCCGTCATCGGGCCGTCGTCGAACAGGCGCGAGACTGCCTCTCGCAGCGGGGTAAAGACATCCATAGGATCTGTCTGGGTACCCATAGAAACTCCTCCTCGTGAGTCGTCCACCAGGCTCGGCGCGCTTGATGAGAATGCTGCGCTCTCACCATGCGCTGCTGATATTGTCGCGAGCGCCCGTAACGCAGTGATCACGAAGAGGAGTCGCTGTTTCACAGCGTCATCACAAGCCGCTGATCGCGCGCCGCGACGACGGCGGCGCGCACATGGCGTCGCCCGGTGGCTAGCGAGGGTTCAGCGCCGGGCGGCGCTCGCGCAGGATAAAGGCGACGACGCTTACCAGCAGCGGCCAGAGCGTCAGCGCGAACCCGCCAACCCACAGGTGAATGGCGGTGAAGGCCGCTGGCGCGACGCCGTCGTTCACCGCGTCGAGCGCGGCCAGCGCCAGACCGACCGCCAGCGCGATCAGCGGAGCCAGCGCGACAACGACCAGCGCGCCCTGGCGGCGCATCCGTCGCAGCGCGGTCAACTCCCAGATCCAGCCGACCAGGATCAGCGCGAGCGATGGCGCGACCAGCAGCGGCGGCCAGAGCAACACGCCTGGCGACGACGCGACCATCGCCCCCACTGATGAGCAGGTGTCGAGACAGGCCAGCGCCGCGAAGATCCCCGACACGTAGACATTGATCGCCGTCACCGCAGCGCCCGCGATCCCGACGATGAGGACACCGCGCGGCACGCCCTGATGCGCCACATTGCCGGTGTCTTCAGCGCTATCCTGGCGCGTATCTAGCTGTGCGCCAGGCGTCGTTTGTTGCCGCATGGTCCCCCTCCTGTGCCTCGCTGGGCGCCGCGTGGCGTTCGGCCCTCGCGCGACCAAATGGAGCCGAGGTGAGCCGGGTAACGCCGAGTATATCCGAGTTTATCCGAGTATAGGCGCCAACCGACCTCCAACGGAAGCGCTATTTGGCGCAGTCGCGCTCCCTCGACCGCTCCTGAACCGGCTGGCGCATCACAGCGTCGTCACGGGCGCGTCACAGACGCCTCTAGCGTGCGGGGAATGCGACTTTTATCGCATGTGCTCCCGCTCGCCGCATCCTAGACTTGCGACAGTACAACACACAACCAACGCAAGCAACTCTTCTCGCATTCCCAACATCGGCTCTCTTATCTCCCGTCAACGAGGAGGCATCGGCGATGAGCATCCCAGAGGTCAAAAATCGCGCACCCGAAGCGCCATCGAGCGCGCTGGAGAAGGTCACAGACAAGGTCACAGACAAGGTCGCGCCTGAGACGCCAGTGGCAGTTACCAGCGCCGCGCCCGCTCGCTACGAGCCAGCACACGAGCCAACGGTAGACACCTCCAGCCGCGCGATCACGGCGGAGGAGTCGCTGGCCGAGTGGTGGAGCAAGCAGCACGGCCTGCGCATGGTAATGACCCAGCTGGTTCTCACGCTGATGGTTCTGCTGATCGTGCTGCCGCTTGGGTCGCTGCTCGGCTGGTTCGGTGCGCGCACCGCTGCTCCGGCGGGCGGCCAGAACAGTGGCAGCCAGATGTCCAGCGGCCAGACGACCAGCAACAGCCCATCGCCCAATGCGCCCACGCACCCGCTCTATGACCCGCAACTGCTCGCCGCGCCACAGGGCAATGTGGTCAATGTCAGCCTGGTAGCGAAACCAGCGCGCATCGCCATCGCCTCAGGCATCGCCTATGACGCCTGGACCTTCAATGGCACGGTTCCGGGGCCAGTCGTCCATGTGCGACAGGGGCAGACGATCCACTTCACGCTGACCAATGGCGACACCGCGATGTCACACTCGATTGATTTCCATGCGGCGCAGACGCCGTGGAACGTCAACTATCAGCCGGTCGCGCCAGGGCAGAGCTTCAGCTTCGACTGGGTCGCCAATTATCCAGGCGCGTTCCTCTATCACTGTGGCGTGCCGCCGGTGATGGAGCACATGGCCAACGGGATGTATGGCGCCATCATCGTTGATCCGGCGAACGGCTGGGCGACGCCCGCACAGGAATATGTGCTGGTGCAGAGCGAGTTCTACACCCAGCGCGCGGCCAATGGCGACTATGTGCTGAGCAACAGCAAGATGATGGAAGGCATGCCCGACTACGTGACCTTCAACGGCTATGCCAACCAGTACTCGCAGGCGCCGCTGACCGCCAAGCCCGGCGAGCGCATCCGGCTCTTCATCGTCAACGCTGGCCCGTCGCGCTTCTCAGCCTTCCATGTGATCGGCGCGCTCTTCAGCGACTACTACCCTGATGGCAACCCGGCCAACCTTCAGCAGGGCAACCAGACGATCACCGTTCCGCCCGGTGGCGGCGCGGTCGTTGAGCTGACAATGTCGGAGGCGGGTACGTATCCGTTCGTGACGCACTCCTTCATGGATGCCTCCATCGGCGCGGCCGGCGCCATCAAAGTCGCGCCGTAGCGCGAGCGGTCGCTCCCAGCCTACCCCAGCTGGGAGCGGCCAGATCGCCAATCTCCCTCCACAGTCGGAGCCAGCCCACCACTGGCTCCGATTGTGTGTTTGCCCCCACTCCCAACCCCTCCCCCGCTGTGCGGGAGCGGGGAGCTACGGCCGCCGCCTCTGCGCACGAGCGGTTGGGGCGGCGGCGCTCAGGCGTCGGGCAGCGGGATGCTCTGGGCGAAGCGGAAGAAATTGTGAGGGTCGTAGAGGGATTTGACGCGCCGTAAGCGTGGCAGGTTGGCGCCATAGTAGGCGTTCAGCCAGTCGGGCAGGTTCGGATCAATGTAGTTCTGGTAGGCGCCGCCACTGACGAACGGGCGCATCGCCTGCCAGGTCTGATCGAGCCACGCCAGGCTTGCGCTGATCGCGCCGGGTGGGTCGCCAACGGCATAGCTCGTGGTGTATTGGGCGGAACAGAGTTCTTGCCGGTGAACGAACGCCGTCGCGTCGGGCGCGATGCGGTTGATCGCGCCACCCATCGCGTCGAGGCCGATGCCGCCGCCGTTGGGCGCGCTGGCGCTGCGCGTGGCGATCGCGCTCACCAGCGCCACAATGCCCGCCGAGGGCAGTGGGCTGGCGATATAGTCTGATCGCGACACCTCGGTCGCACGCGCCACCTGGCCCGCTGGATTCTGGCTGGGCAGATGGCACGCCGCGACCGTCTCACCGAAGCACCCCGCCTCGATCATCATGGCGTCGAGCAGGCTGTCCGGTCCCATGTAGCTGCTCAGCGGCGCCGCGCTGATTTGGCTGATGAGCTGGCTCAGCAGCCCTTGCAGCCCGCTCATGCCACCCACATAGACGCCATTCACCCGCGCGATTGGTTCGGCCTGCGCGCTGTCGGCGGCCAACAGCAGGCAGTTGGACCACAGCTCGTCGGGCGCGTGCGGCGCCCATGCCTGCCACGCGCCAGCCATCTCAGCCGCGACGCTCCACGGCCAGTTGATGGTGAAGAGCGTCAACGTGGTCAGCGGATGTGTCTGGAAGCGGAAGGACGTGACGACGCCAAAGTTTCCACCGCCAGCGCCGCGTAGCGCCCAGAAGAGATCGGGGTCGTGGCTGGCGTCGCAGGTCAGCGTGCGGCCATCGGCCAGCGTGATCTGCGCGGCCAGCAGGTTATCGCTGGTCAGGCCGAGCTTGCGCCCCAGCACGCCCACGCCGCCGCCGAGCGCCAAACCAGCGATGCCAACCGATGGACACGAACCAGCCGGTAGCGCCAGCCCTTGCGCGGCCAGCGCAGCGTAGATGTCAATCAGGCGTGCGCCAGCGCCGATCTCCACGATTCCGGTCGCTTCGTCTACCTGGATGCTGTGCATCGGCGTCACGTCGAGCACGAGGCCCGTCGAGGTGGAGTAGCCAGCATAGGAGTGACCGCCGCAGCGCGCAACCAGTGGCATGCCGAAGCGCTGGGCAAAGGCCAGGCAGACCTGCGTGTCGGCCACCGAGGCGCATTCGGCGATGGCGGCGGGCATTACCTGATCGAAGCGCGGATCGAAGAGTTGGCGCGCGGTGGGATATGGTGGGTCGCCGGGACGGATCAGCGTCCCTTGCAGGCGCTGAGCGAGCGCTTCCCAATCGGCGCTGGTGAGTGGGGGCGGCGTGGGGGTAGCGGTGGGACGCGGCGCCGGGCTGACGCGCGTGCGCGCGCCGGGCTGGCATGCCGCCAGCGCCACAGGCGTCAGCGCCAGCGCGCTCATCGCCAGCAGTTGGCGTCGCGAGAGCTTCGCCGCGCCGAGGGGATCATCGCTCTGCATGCGCGTCACGTCCCTGGCTATCGTTATCTGGCGCTGCCGCCACGCCTGACGCCGCAACGGGCGTCCTCATCACTCAGTGTAGCGTATCTGGATGCCTGGATTGCGTGACGCACGGCACAACCGCTGGTGAACCGCGCCCGCATGCGCGTTGCCCTGGGCGCTGGGGCGATGTATACTGACAGGGAGCGCCGCCATCCACCGCAGTATGATCGGTAGCGGCGCTGTTGTATTCGCGCTGGCCCGCAGGAGCCGGGTCGGCGCGTTCATGTCCCTCAGCCGCGTAGTCGGCGGGGCAAGGCAAGGTGAGGTATGCCTGACAAGCGATCGCGATCCAACGACACGACGGGGAAGCGTCTGGGCGCCCAGCCCGCAATCACCTCTCGGTCGGCGCGTGCAGCGTCGAGCGCACGGACGACCGCACGGTCGGCTGCGCGCTCCGCAGCAGCAGCGGATGGCGATACGCACGTGGATGGCAATAACTCTGCCCCCAGGGGACAGGCGAATACAACAGGAAAGACGACCACCATGACCAAAGGCACATCAGAGAAGTCCGGCTCAACCGGCTCCGTACAATGGAGCGGCGCGGAGATTCGCGAGACGTTCCTGCGCTTCTTCGAGGAGCGCGGCCACACGCGCATGAGCAGCTCATCGCTGATCCCGCGCGACCCGACGGTGCTGCTGACCACGGCGGGCATGCAGCAGATGATCCCGTATTTTCTCGGCCAGGAGGTCCCGCCCTCCAAGCGCCTGACCACGGCGCAGAAGTGCTTCCGCACCACCGACATTGATGAGGTCGGCGACGACTCGCACCTGACCTTCTTCGAGATGCTCGGCAACTTCTCGGTGGGCGACTATTTCAAGCGTGAGGCCATCGAGTTCGCGTGGGAGCTGCTCACGCAGGTTTATGGCATCCCGCCGGAGCGGCTGTATCCCACCGTGCATGAGGATGATGTCGAGTCGCCGGGCTACTGGCAGGCGGTGACGGGCATCCCGGCGGAGAGCATCACGCGGCTCGACGACAATTGGTGGGGGCCACCAGGGGATCGCGGCCCATGCGGCCCGGACTCCGAGATCTACTACGATCGCGGGCTGGAGTATGGCTGTGGCGAGGCGGATTGCGCGCCCGCCTGCCCCCGCTGCGACCGCTTCCTGGAGATCTGGAACCTGGTCTTCATGCAGTACTACCAGGACGAGCACGGCGTCCGCACGCCGCTCAAGCAGCCCAACATTGATACCGGCATGGGGCTGGAGCGGCTGGCGGTGGTGCTGCAAGGCGTCGAGTCTATCTACGACACCGACATCTTCCGCACGATCATTGATAGCGTCGCGCGGCTGGTGGGCGCGGAATATGGCAAGCACGAGGCGCACGACCGCTCGCTGCGGGTGGTCTCCGACCACGGGCGCGGGCTGGTCTTCATGGCGGCGGATGGCGTGCTGCCCAGCAACACCGGGCGCGGCTATGTCTTCCGCCGGGTGTTGCGCCGCACGGTGCTCTTTGGCAAGCGGCTGGGGCTTGACCGCCCGTTCCTGACGGACGTGGCGGAGATCATCATCGGGCAGATGGGCGGCCACTACACGCAGCTCCAGCAGCGCCACGACCAGATTCTGGATGTACTCAGCATGGAGGAGCGCAAGTTCAACCAGACGCTCGCGACAGGTCTGGCGCTGCTGGAGCGCGAGCTGGAGCGCCTGACCGCCGAGGGCAAGACGATGCTGCCGGGCAAGGTGGCCTTCCGCCTGTATGACACGCACGGCTTCCCGCTGGAGCTGACCGAAGAGGTCGTCACCGAGCGGGGCATGACGATTGATCGCGTGGGTTTCGAGTCTGAGATGGAAGAGCAGCGCGAGCGGGCGCGCGGCGCGAACCCGTTCCAGCGCGAGAAGGGGGAAGAGGCATGGACCCATCTGGCGAAGGTCCTGCCGCAGACGGTCTTCACCGGCTACGACGGCGTGTCGGACGAGAGCGAGATCGTCGCCCTGCTGGTGAACGGCCAGCCGGTGGACATGGTGACGGCGCCGGAGAACGCGGCTATCGTGCTCGCGCGGACGCCATTCTACGCGGAAGCCGGCGGCCAGAAGGGCGACCAGGGCGTCATCAGCAGCGAGATGGGGGCGTTCCACGTGCTGGATACGCAGCGCCCCATTCCGGGGCTGAACGTGCAGTTCGGCCAGATGACCGAGGGCAGTCTGCGCGTGGGGGCGAGCGTGCGCGCCCAGGTGAACGCCGAGCGGCGCCGCGACATCATGCGCAACCACAGCGCGACGCATCTGCTGCACCGCGCGCTGAAAGACCTCTTCGGCGAGCAGGTGAACCAGCGCGGCAGCCTGGTGGCCGAAGACCGCCTGCGCTTCGACTTCAGCCTCAATCGTCCGCTGACGACCGAGGAGCTGCGCGAGGTGGATCGCCGCGTCAGTGGCTGGGTGCTCGAAGACCTGCCCGTGACGACGCAGATCATGCCATACAAGGAGGCCATCGCGACCGGCGCGATGGCGCTCTTCAGCGAGAAGTATGGCGATCTGGTGCGCGTGGTGACGATGGGGCCGAGCCGGGAGCTGTGCGGCGGCACCCACGTCGGGGCGACCGGCCAGATCGGGCTGTATCTGACCACGCAGGAGGCGAGCGTGGCGGCGAACACGCGGCGCATCGAGGCGCTGACCGGCGTGACCGCCGATACCTTCCTGCGCGGGCGCAGCGACCTGCTGACGACGGTGAGCGCGCGGCTGAAGACACGGCCCGACGAGGTGCTGACCCGCGTGGATCAGTTCCAGGAGGAGCTGGCCGAGGCGCGGCGCGAGCTGGCGGCGGCGCAGCGCGCCCAGGCGCGGGAGCTGGCCGAGCAGCTGGTGGCCAGGGCCGTGCGGGTCGGCGCTACGGGCGATACGCCAGTGGTCGCAGCCGTCGTCTCAGTTACCGACGATCAGGCCCTTCGCGAGCTGAGCGATACGGTGCGAGCAAAGCTCGGCCCGTCAGTGGTGGCGCTCATCATGACGAGCGGCGAGCAGGCGCGCTTCGTCGTGATGGTCGCTCCGGAGCTGACGGCGCGCGGCGTGGACGCCCGCGCGATCGCCGCGAACCTCGGCGCCCGGCTGGGCGGTAGAGGCGGCGGCAAGCCGGAGCTGGCGCAGGGCGGTGGCAAGCAGGCCGACGCGGCGCGCTCCGCCGCCGAGGCTGTGCCGGAGCTGGTGCGCGAGCAGTTGGGGTAGCGCCCCCACCCTCAACCCCTCGCCCGCCGAGGCGGGAGAGAGGAGCCAGCGCCGAAACGCTGGCGGAGGGCTGACCAGCGCTGAGGGAATCCTGGCTCCGTTCCCCACTTAGCGGGGGAGCATGGAGCGAGGGCGCGCCGACTACGCCTCTGGCTCCCCTCTCCCGCACAGCGGGGGAGGGGCCGGGGGTGGGGGTCATCGGGCCAAAGCGCTTGCCGCCCGGCGGCCCGCCGTGTATACTCGTACTTGTGCGCCTGCGACCATCCGCAACGGCTTGCGCGTACTTCCCAGGCCCCCGAACGGACGGGGCGCGCGTGGGCTGGGCGCCAGAGAGAGCGAAAGAGCAAGATCAGATGAAGGTTATCCTGCTGCAAGAAGTGCCTGGGCTGGGTCAGCCGGGCGATGTCAAAGAAGTCGCCAATGGCTACGCGCGCAACTATCTGCTGCCGCGCAAGCTGGTGACCGCAGCCACCGGCGCCGCGATGGCCAGCCTCAACGAGCAGGTCGCCACCGCCAAGCGCCGCGGCGCCAAGCTCGACGCCGAATTCACCGAGCTGACCGAGAAGCTGTCCAGCGTGACATTGACCTTCGCGGTGCGGGTGGGCCAGGGCGACCGCCTCTATGGCTCCGTCACCACGCAAGACATCGCCAACGCCCTGCGCGAGCAGGAGCACATCACGATTGATCGCCGCAGCATCCTGCTCAAGGATCCGCTGCGCGCGCTCGGCTCGTTCGAGGCGCCGGTGCGGGTCAGCGCGAAGCACGAGGCCAAGGTCAAGGTCAACATCATCTCCTCTGAGCAGGCGTCCGCGACGGCCAGCGCCGCGACAGTGGCCACCGGGCCAGCCGCGCCCGCGCCAGAGGCCGCTGCTCCGGAAGCCACCGATGAGGGCGAGGCGGCTGAGGCCTGATCGGCTCGCCGCGCGGCTCAACGCAGACACATGCGGGGCGCATCCTCACCTTTTCGTGGGATGCGCCCCGCATGTGTCTGGTGTGTGCTCACTCGCTCAGCGTCGGCTCAGCGTCCGGGCTTGATCGAGCCGATGCCTGAGACCTTTGGGTAGACCTGCGCCGGGCCATAGTACGTGATCTTGCCCACGCCGCTCACCTTCGCATCGAGCGTCTCGCTGGCGTAGACATGCGCGTAGCCCGCGCCGGTGATCCGCGCGTCCGTCACAGCGGTCTTGAAGTCCTTCGCCTCGTAGGCGCCCGCGCCTGAGACCAGCAGCGTCTGCCGCTGCGCGCTGCCGGTGATCTCCATCTTGCCCGCGCCAGAGAAGTTGACATCGAGCGTATCGGTGTGGATGTCGTTGGCGTGGATAGACGCCGCGCCAGAGAGCTCAATGTTGTCCAGCGACTTGATGGTCAACGTGAAGGTGATGCGCGTCTTGGGGGTGATCGTCGCATGCCCCTCCATCCCCAACTCCAGCACACCGCCGCGCACGCGCGTCACGATCATCGGCAGCAGATTGTCATCCGCGCTGACCGTGAGCGATTCCGTCCCCGTCTGCGTGATGTTCAGAATCCCCACGCCTGTAAAGCGAATTCGCGTGAACCCGCTGACCTCGCGCGTCTCCGTCGCCGTCTGCCCAGAGCCAACCGTGCCAGCCATCGCGCCACTCCTTATCTTCGTGTCTCGCCGTCGTCACGACGCCGCGCGCCGTCGCCTCGCCATCGCGCGCGGCATGTTCACCATACGCGCGAGTGTCCGCTCGGTTGCGTCCCTGGGATACGCGCGTCACTTTCCCTGCGTGATCGAGCCTGCGCCCGACACAGACTGTGTCACCTTCGGCGAGCCATAGTAGGTCACCGTGCCCGCGCCGCTGATCGTTGCGTTGAGCGTCTGGCTTGCGGTGACGGTCGCGTTCCCGATCCCGCTGATCTTCACCGTGGAGTCGGCGGTTTTGAGATCTCTGGCGTTGTACGAGCCGCTGCCAGAGATGGTCACGGACTGCGACTGGGCGCTACCTGAAATCGTCGTCGTCCCCGCTCCCGAGCACGATACTGCCAGCGCATCGGTTGTAATGTTCACTGCGCTGATCGTCGCCGCGCCGGAGAGGTTGATAGCGTCGAGTTGCTTGACCGTCAGCGTGTAGGTGATTGGCTTGGTCGGCGTGATGGATTGTCCCTGCTTCACGCCCAGTGTCAGGGTTCCGTCGCTCACGTCTGAGGTGAGCAGTGGCAGCAGGTTATCCTCCGCGCTGATCGTTAGCGATTCCGCTCCCGTCTGTGCGATGTTGAGGATACCCGCGCCAGAGAGCTGCACCCTGGTAAAGCCGCTGACCGCGCGAGATGCTGTCTTGACGTCGCCTGAGCCCTTCGTTGTTCCCAGGCCCAGAATGCTGACGCAGCCAGTGACGGTCATCGCCAGGCCCAGCGCCAGCAGCGCCAGCAGCGGCCGCTTCCAGAGTCGCCATCCTACCAGGGTCGTGTGTTGGTGTGACATGGGGCGCCTCCCCTAACCCCTGATTGATCATCCTGATGATCCTGCGTCAGCCCCTTGCGACGCCCACAAAGTATACGCACGCTGGTATCGCTGTCATGTCACAAAATGCGCCAGTGCGGGAGCGGACAGCAGTGGCCAGAGGAGGCGGTGAAACGGTGGCGCCAGGCCAGGAGAGGC